>CAYGNZ010000012.1:6578-20843 GCA_964351345.1 uncultured Bdellovibrionales bacterium
GGTGGACTGGAAAGTCCCGTAACCTTAATGGAGACGGCGTTCGATGGAGATCATTCTTACAATATCTCCATGTACTGGATGCTACTGAGCGGAATGATCATGGGAGTTCCGATTGTCACAGGACATGCCGTGCTGGGGACAAAGAAAGCAATTGCCAACGTAATGCTTCAGGGACTCACCGATTTTGCTCAGAATTTAAGTAATGGCGCTGCAGATTTTGTCGGTGGTGGAAACATGCGTGGTTGGGTGCATCAGCGAGAGCGCAGCAGCATGGATGCGATAAATCGCGAAGGAATGAAGTTTTTCAACGGCATGAATGAACGAGACCAGGCCCTTGATGATTTGCTTAATACCGGTGTTTTCTCTGAAATGATGGCGAACAAGGAGGGGCTGGCGAAGCTGCAAACGGCGCGACAGAAACTGTCTGACGCTACCGCCAGGTTTGATGATCTGAGAGGAAGTGGAGTTGCGTCAAAAGCTAAAATTGATGCCGCAAGAGCAGATGTTGCGCTTGCACGGCAGAACTACGACGCGGCCGGAGGAGAGCTCACGAAGCCTTTAAGGGATATGGCGAAAGGTCAAGATCTGAGTGGGAAGATTGAGCTCGCTCGTGTTGCTGCATACGATAAAACTGGCGGGGTTGCTCGAGGCATACTTGGTAAAGAGTCGCGAGGTGAAGTCGGAGATTGGATTCAAGAGCAGATTCTTAAGGCAGTAGGCTCGAGTAAGGAGGATATTGGAGACGAGCTTAAAGGCGTTGTTGACGAGGAATTACGAGAGTTAATGGTGCAGAACGAGGCGAACCGAATGTTTACCTTAGCACAAGGTAAAAACAAAGAGCGATGGGCACAGGTAATGATGGCTGCGGCTCCCGCCCTCGCTGCGTTCGGCTACTCGACTGGCGGTTTTCTAGGTGCACAAGAGAGTCTCGGAGAGGCAGTGGATTTAGCCGCGAAAGAACGGTCGCTGAGCTATGACATTAGTTACCAGAACGTTGAGTGGCAACAAAAGGCGTCAGCACAGTTTCATGACTTTCTACAATACGGATTGCTCAATATTCCAGAGGTCAGAGGATTTGAGCAGATGCGCGCACATGCGGCTTCGAATATGACCGGCGGTGGTCGAGGAGAGTGGTGGGGGAACGTACATAGTGCGAATCCGGTGCAGGCGCAATTTATGTTGCAGCAAATGATGGAAGAATATGAGGCGGGACGTCTTGATGTTAATTCTCAAGAGTTTGCCGCAGGTGTACGAACCTTTGTTAACTTGATGGCAGGCCCCGCTAGTAATTAGGAAAGAGATTTGAGAAAGGTTTTCGCAATTTTGATGGTTTTTCAGGTTTTGATTGTGCCGATTGAAACGGCACAGGCTTTTCCCGTGCCTGAACTTGCCGACACAATTCCTTCTTTTCGAGTCCAAGAGGGCATCGACTACATGGGAGGTGTCGGAAATCTTGTCGCCGCAGCTCTGCAGACGAAAGGACTCATTGACCAGGCGAAGATTCTTGCTGAATTCAAAGACTCAATGATGTGGATTGCAGCACTTGCCTGGCTATTCAGTATCGGAATGGCAGTTGGCTCTGTGGCAGTTTTCGGAAACTACCGGCAGGCAGCGTACCTGCTCGTTGGCCCGCCTCTATTCTTTTGGATGATCAATACTCCATTCACCACTGATGGGACAAACATGGTTGTTGGCGAACGAAATGTCAACGGGGCAAAAGAAGATCAACGTCGTCTGCTTCAATGGATTGGTGCGATCGGGGGAGAGCTGGGACAAGTCGGTAACGAGGGCGGTGATGTCGCCAATGGAGGTGGCGGACAGCAAACTATCACCGGCACGGGAGAGGTTGACGTTTCATTCTTCTTCGCGGTTTTTGACAGCATCGTGACCGAGGCAATACAGGCAGTCGTGGGCGTGATCATGAACGGCGACAACATTAAGGACCTAAGAACCGTAGGACAAGAAAGAGCACTTGCCTATGTCATGCAGACTATACCCGACCTTGGACCTTTGCCCACACTAATTGCCAAACATCTTCACGGGAATTGTGCGGAGCAAATGGGGGATCTGTCTGCCAAGAAATCAGATCAAACTGAAGTGCAAGTCCGGATAAGAGAAACAACAGACATCAATAATGCCGCGCAAAAAGCAGAGAATGTGAGTTGGACGAGCAATTTTATCCGTCTTGACCCTAATACAATTGCCGGAGTTCGAGGAATTAAGGGAGTAGAGACTCCGTACACCGATGAGAATGTGTATGATCCCCCACCGGTGAGCTGTCAAACAATCTGGAGTTGGGTCGATGCCGCTGTGCACGAGATTGCCGAGGAGCGGATGAAACCAGAGAGCGCGCAAGGAAGCTATGGCGACGATGGACAGTATCCGTATCCCGAGCAGTATGCGAAGGTAAGAGAGTTGTTACAAGGGGGTGATGCAAATGTCGACCCTCTGGATGTGCTTGCCGTCTACATCTATAAAAATGCGGTTACCACCTCCACGCATTCCGCGCTTCAAACCAATTTGACTGGTCGAGTTTCATTTAACGCCGCAGAGCATGAAGCGGTCTTCGGTTCACTTTCCAATGCCGAAGCGCACGGTGGCTATATGAAAATTCGCTACTTTGCATCGGCCGTGCCGTACATTCAAGGAATGATGCTTTATCTGCTTAGTATCGCGTTTCCATTTTTTGCCATGCTTTTGGTGGTGCCCGGAAAGGCGACGACCTTTTTTGCGTGGTGTGGACTTTGGGTATGGGTAAAAAGCTGGGATATCGGCTTTGCGCTCGTCGTCGTCTTGCGCGAAATCCTTTGGAATCTGATGAAAGGGCGCATCAATACTCACAAAGAGGCGATTGATTGGGACTTTCCGTCTACGGTGCTTCAAGTTGCATTTAACAATGACCCATTCCTCTCTCAGAATACAATGTGGGTAATTGTTTCTGCGATGACAATGATGGTACCGGTCCTCACCGCACATCTCTGTCTTGGTGCCACTCAGATGTATGACATGTTTAAGTTTGGAATTGATCAAACGGCCGTACGTTTTGGAAATGTTGAAACAAATCGTGCTCGAAGGCACGAAGCAAACAAGATTGAGACGAAACAAAGGCAATCCATACACAATCTAAAAGCGCTGTATGCGAAAGCTCACGCCATCGGTGATGGGAAAAGCAAGGCGAACCCTTTTGGATACTCTACCATGACGGGTCTAAAGAGTTCACTAAACAACTGGTTTGCAGGAGCCTTCTCCGGTGGTCTTGAAGGGTCTTCCAATTCAAGAGCGTACTTGATGTCCGCAGCGTATGATACCGCAGGCTATTTTGTCTCACATGGCGATGCAAATTACACACGAGAAGAATTTTCTGGTGTTCAACGAGCTGTTGATTTGGAGAACAAGCTTAATGGAGGAAATGCTGAGGGAGCAAGTGGCGGCGCAGGTGGGCAAGGTTCTTCAGAGAGTGGAGCCGCGCAGGCAGATAAACCAGTCGGGCATTATTTACGAGGAATGATCGATCCATCTAATACTCTGCCTTCAAACGAAACGATGAATCAGTTTAATCCAGAGACGGGACAAATCGAACAGATCAAATTTTCTGAGTCCAATGAGTTTAAAGCACTGTTTGCCGACGCTTCCGCAGCAGACAGAGCGCGGGCTGAAAGCGGTGAAATGACCTGGGGTGAACTATTCCAGAGAGAGAATGCGAGACAAAATGATCTAGGTGACCAGCTTTCTGCCGTTACTCGTCGGCGTCAGTACGTGCAAGCAGAGGCATACAATGGTGCAAGTGTCATGAAAGGTGTGCTGACGCGACGTCAGATGGCAGCCCGATATGCGCACGCTCCGGCTGATGGAGCGAAGTTAAAAAACTTAAAGGCACTCGATGGTGTGTTTGACTATCTCTCCGGCGGAAGTAGTCGGCTTTCAGCTCCCGGTCTTTCTGCAAATGGTAATTGGTGGGCAACTCCGTCTGTGCCAGAAGCACCCGCGGGAGGAAGCAAATCTCAGAGATCAAGTGCGAGTGACGACGACGGGCATGCAGACGAGAGCGAATAATGGCACTTTTTGATAACATTGATACTCAAGCAACTTCGCTGATGACTGCTGCGCTCGAGGACAAGGGTGCTGCGATTCAAGCGGAAATGCTTAAACTCTTTGCCGATACTGGTGCCGACGGCGGTATACTTGCGGGCATGCTTTTCTTGATAGCAATTGCAAGTGGAGTGTTTACCGTGGCCATTGGGGGCCGTTTCCTCTGGACTCGCTACCTACTTATTGCACCTCCTCTCTTCTTTTTCCTTACCCAAGTAACCGTGAGCTATGCCGGAACGAAATGGCAACACGCGGATGAACCGTTTCCTTCAGAGTCAAAACAGCATGCTTTACGCGGAGTAATAAACGGCACCAATGATGGAGCGCAAGCAGGCACGGACGTGGCAATGTTCTTTCAGTTTTGGAACGTCTTTATGTCAGACTTGAACAAAACAGTACTGAAGATGCTTAATCTTACCGAGGGAGGAGGACATCTAAATTTTATCTCAAAAATAGAACGCTACATGACCTTTTGGAATATTAATTTCATTAAGGATAAAAACTATGCAGCGTTTATTCGCATCGCCCTCGCGCCACAATGTTCAGCCTATCTCTACCAATCACGTATTCAAGCGGAGGCGCGATTTAGTGATGCGCAAAAAGCTGAGGCGCGGAAGCGCTTTGAGCGACTGCGGGATGTAAAAGTATTCTCCATGGAGAAAGTCCCGAATGAGGATTTTAACCAGCTCTATGCATTTCTAGAAAAGCAAGGAGTTCCCGCAGATGAGGCATTTACCTGCCAAGAGCTTTGGGACCATGCCGTCCGAATGCTCAAGCCCTATATTGAGGACCAAATCAAACTTCAGCTTAAGAGAAATTTGCAGCCCGGACAAACCGAGGATGAAGTATTGCAAACTTTCCTTAGGAAAATTAACACCGAAACGAGTAGGATTGGTGCAACCGTAAAGCTAAGCGAAGAAGAGGTACTGTCTGAGGCGCTGCGTAAGGCTGTAGACTGGGTGATCGCACGTTCCTTATTTCACGAAATTTGGAATAGAGACAAGTATGCCGACTATTGGGGTTTTAGGCATTCCGGCGTACGGGCCACTGGAATTGGTGGGGGAGGGAACCCCTATGAAGCTGATCAAATAGCAACGACTTCTGCAGCGATACAACAATTCAACGAAACAGAGCGCTATCAGTTCAAAGGTGATTACGTCAACGCAGCGCTTTCTCTACCCCACTTCCAGGGGGTCATTCTAATGTTGCTCTCCGCGTCTTATCCGTTTTTTGCTCTTGCGGTGTTGCTTCCCGGTAGAGCGAGTGCAATTTTCACCTGGATGGGACTCTGGGCCTGGGTGAAGATGTGGGATATTGGGCTCGGGGTTGTCATGATGGTTGACAATATTCTCTACGCCCTTTTTCCACGCGGTCCAAACCTCGGTCCAGGCGAAATTGATGACGCTGGTTTAGCCTGGTCGCGAATTATGGAGATCGATCCGAACTATCATTCAGCAGTCTACTACAATATTATCGCAACCTGCCTCTATGCGGTGCCCCTCGTGACGGGCGTCTTTGTGCGCGGGGGAGGAAGAGAATTAATAAATGCCTCTCATTCGCGTTGGCAAAAGTATGCCGATAGGCTCGCGGGCTCTGCTGGCACCTTTGCTCGCAGTCTCCAAGCTCAAAGTTATGCTGGACGAATGGAGCGAACAAAAACTGAACTAGGGATTCAAGCAGCTCATGATGCGTATGGCAGTGAGCGCGCTGAGCAATTGAGAGAAGAGGCCGCGCAGCTTGCGGCTTTTAAAGGGTTTCTCGCAGAGCATTCAGCAGCAAAGGCATTCCAAATGACTGCGGAGAAATTTGGTGGAAGAAATAAGTTGTCGGCTTCAGTTATTGCTGCAGCAGGACTCGCTGGAGTGATCGGGAAGGGAACTGCCCGAAGCGTGGCGGACGCGCGAATGGGTATGCTCAAAAATGAGCACTCTGCTCTGATTGAATCCTCCGCTGCAACGGCCATGTATAACTACACCAATAGCTCTGAGGGTTACCGAGCTTCCGAAAGCGCAGTGGCCGCACGATACTTTAGTCACGATATGTCAGATTCTTATCCGGGTAAGGAACAAATGAACTTGCATATGTCGCAGCAGTCCTTTGATGCCAATAAAATGGTATCGGGAGCGATCAACGAAGCAACCGCCGCCGTGCGAGGGGCGCTTCGAAGTTTCCTACCGGGAGGGGCAAAGAAATAGCGAAGAGTTAAAACGGTATGGCAATTTCTTCTGCAGGCTCCATGATTGGAGCTATATTGGAATCAGCGGGTTATCACTACCAAGCTTTGATTCTAAACGCGCTCAGTGATCCTCTTACAAATGAGGTCGGAGGACTCGTGTACCTTGTGGGAATCATGATCGCGGTGAGTGTCGCTGCTACCCAAGGGAAATTCACTATGAGTGTTTGGCTTTTGGTCGGTCCACCAATTTTCTTTGCGGTGATTCAGCCGAGAGACACCATGCAAAATGCACGGTGGGACTTTGCGCTCGAGGGACGTGCTGTTGAGCAAGTAAATAAGGAAGTACAAAAGATAGTGGCCGCGGATACCGCCGGTGCGGGAGGAGGCGATGCGAACGTCTCCGTGGTATTTAAACGTTATGTTGAAATGATGTCGGCAACGACAAAGGAAATAGTTTCGATCATTTCAAAAAATAGAAGTAAAGGCGATATCTGGTTTATTGTGCGAGCGCAGCTCTATGCGCTTATGCACACCGGGAGAGTCACGGATCCGGGACTTTCTCGTTTGCTTCATTATTCACTGTTGGGCGAATGCCAAACGCTTGTTGATGATGCCCGAGCGATAGATGACAGTATCCATCGTGAGCGATTAAATGCGGCGAGAGGAGAGATCGATCAAGTAGATGATGCGGTGGAGTCCAAGGAGTATCAAGAAGTAGAAAGAAAGGCTGCGCAAACACGATTCAACGAAAACGTCGTCAAACGAAATGTTAATCTCGATGCTCTTGCGGCTCGATATGTTCTCAATTTAGAGGGAAACACTCCTACTATAGATGAGGTCAATGAAAGAGCAGAGACTCCGGTGAGTTGTCAAGAAATATGGGGGTGGGTGCTCGATGGATTGAAGAAATATTCGTCAGCGCAAATACAAAAGATTCTGGAGGCCGGGCAAGAACGTGGCATCAGCGTGGGAAAGATGGCGAACCTCATGGCTCAGGTCTCAGGCTCGGGCGGAAGCGGACCGGTGAGTTATGACGAAAGTTCGGAAGATGCAGCGAACTTGACGTCAGTGGAGGTCGGAAATTTAGTTCGAGTCGTAGCGAAGTACTATCTGAGGAATGAGTACAGTAATCGAGATAAGAGCGCGTACATTGCGCAGTTTGTTACTCGACTGGATAGTCGCGACATCCGTACTCGATCGCAAGGCCGAAACAGTTTCACTGAAATGGCTAGAGTGAGCGCGATGGAGTGGGGTGAGAAGGATCGCATGATGTATGCGGCAGGAAGCCTTCCATACTACCAAGGTCTACTCCTGTACTTTCTTGGTGCAACTTTTCCATTTTTTGCGCTCGTTCTTCTAGTCCCGGGTAAGCAAGCTGGGTTTTTGCTTTGGTTCATGCTCTGGATGTGGGTCAAGAGTTGGGATATCGGACTTGCTATTGTTATGCTGGTCGATGATCTGCTCTTTGCCATGTTAGCCACGCAGGTGAGCACAATTGGAAAGACCGAAGGGACGGCGGCAAATGATGAATTGACGTTTGCCTTTGCGACGCTCTCTGAGATGGATCCAACCTTTCAGCTCACGACATATTACACCATTATGGCGACTGCGATTCTTGCAATTCCCGTAGTCAGTGCACAGCTCGTGCTTGGTGGCATCAAGGGTGGAGCGAGCATCGTAGCCGATGGTGCGTCAAAAAGTGCTTCCTTTTTCGGTGAAGGAGTTACTCGAGGTGTTGAACAAGGAGCGATTTCTGATCTGCGACAACAAGCACGAGATCTTAAGATGCAACGTGCTGCTCAGTTTCAATCTCGGATGAATTCAGGTCAGCCTCTCGTATCAAACAATGAACTTGGTTCAACTGCTTCTTCTTCAAATAATATTGTAACTGCCGGAGACGGAAAGGATCCGGTAAAGGCAGATGCAGCTTCCGTAGAAGACAGGAAAAACAAGGCGCAGCAAGCGGGGACGGCGAAGGGTCTCAGTTTGGACCCAACCTACGGAGGAAATCATCCACTCGTTCGAGCTCTGGTTCAAGCGTATACTGCAAAAGGCCGGAACGTCACTGCCACAGATGTAAAAGAGGCATTTGCAAAGGTTAAGCAGGAGCGTTTGACGGCTGCTGCTCATGCGGACTGGCTTACGGATATCGATCAACGTTCTTATGAGATTTATGAGCGAATCGCTATTATGCGCGCGATTCCTATCCCTTGGACAAACTTTTCTCAAGAAAGTTCGGAATCGGAATTTAACCTCGCTATCAGTCGCTATGAATATGAGGAGGAGATGAATAAAGCTGAAATCGACGCGAATCGCGAAATGTTTGAAGCATTCACTAGTATTGCGACTGAAGTAATTACCGAGGCAAAAGGTAAAGGCAAGGTGCCTTTAGTCAACGGACATCAGATTGATTTTTCAAAACTAGATTCTGCCACTCGACAGGAAATAGGTAACCGGTACAAGATGTATCTCACCAATAGCAATAGGGCTCTGGGCGTGATACGTGCAGGTGCAGTTACCTCGGGTTTTGCCCATACGGCTTGGCGGTCGACCGGTTTTAAGCCTGTGCAGCAGTTTAGTGATCAAGCAATTGATGCGGTGTACGGAGAACGTCGTGAGTTCGGTGGCTCGAGTCTGATTGATCCAAGGAACTTAGCTAAGTAATACAGTATTACCTTTCTTCGAGGGCTGTCGATACTGCTAAACCGGATCTTGGAGAGAAGATAGGAGTTGGTGGAATAGTTGTGCGTTTCGAGGAGCGCGGCTAAGCAATTCCCGCACAACCGAAGTTTTTGCAGCATTTGAACCAGAATTGCCCTTGTTAAGAAAAACAAGGGCAGTAGTTACATCGAAATTCAACTCGTCAATGCTGCGAAGTTTTTCATACGCCGAAATTGCCTCGCTTTCCTTGCCCATTCTTTCCAATAGATTAGCGCGCGAGAACATTACGACCGGCGTTCTCACACTAGAAACTCCCTCTAAAGTGAGTGCATGAGTGCGGAATTCCAAACTCTTTGTGAATTCGCCCAAGGCTTCTTTGATGATGGCTCGTAGCTCAAGCTTCTTAAACTCTATCACTGGGTGCAAATTTTCGTCATCAAGCGATCTGATTTCCTGTTCTGCTTCTTCGAGTTTTCCTGACAAAATCAGCAAAAACGCATGCTGGAGATACAACTCGGGGTGTTGGAAGTTCGTTACTAGAAATCGTTTAATAAATGCTACCGATTCTTCGAGGTGACTGTTCGCTAAGAGTTCGAATAGTCGCAGTAGGCTCGGTTCCCGCAGTAAGGTACTATCTTCCAAATACCAAGCGGGAATCATGTGCAACATCAGCTCTCGATACAATCCAATATTTGCCTCAGCATAACTACCATTGGCAATATTCTCTACCCAGGATTCAGGCCGACCCAACACGCTTCTTGCCAAGCAAATAGCACGACGTAATTTAGGCATCGATACTCGCCGACTGCTTGCAACAGCAAGAGAGATTGGGTCCAACGGAAGATCGTTTAATGCGATAAGAGAGCCTAGCCCAGCGGTCGCAATAAGTTCATCTGGACTTCGTGCAAGATTCTGACAAAGTGAAATTCTGTCCTCGGCTTCAGGAACGTTCGCAAGTAAAAAGTCTGCCAAGCCGCTGATTGCTCGAGCGCCATATATTTTTTCGTCAAAAGAAATGGGAGGGAGTATCAATCCAGGATGATAGACTTTTGGAGAGCTGCCGATAGCTTCGCTTGGATAAACCTTGATGTAGTTTTCTGCGGCTGTTCGGGAAAGTAAGTCGATTGTATTCGCAAGATTGCTACTGAACTCCTCTGGGCGTTTCGTTGACCAAGGTCCATCGACATACGGAGATAAGCCGCTACAAATACCACTTGCGATCGAACTAATTAAGTTTGCATCGGGTGTTAGATAGCGCAAACCATCAGAGAATACGGGCAAGGGATTGGGGACGTCTCGTAACGTTGCGCGTAGAGTCTCCGTCACATTTATCGTTGCACTTTTCCCTTCCTCAATAAGCGGCCCACGTGTTGCCCGAATCAGGATGTCCGTCGCGTGAACGCCGTCACCAAAAGAGACTTGAACGCTCGTTGATTCAGGCCAACTTTCCCAACAATCATGAGCGATCCCTGCCAGATACGCTGATGCTCCACGAAGCATGAGGGACTCGCCTTCCGAGATGGATTTGCGACCGCGTAGAGGTGCAAAAATAAGATCAAGCGTACCGATGCTAGGCCAACTCGTGTCAAGCTGATAGCGCGGAAAATCCTTGAGCAGATTATTCCAATACCGGGCGAATTCTACACTGAGTTCTATCGCAGATTCATCAATCATAATACCGTGCGTAAAAGTTTAAAATGTAATCCCGCTGAGCGTGAGCTGCCAAAGTCGGCAAGCGAATAATTCAATGGAGTATGAGTTCGCTGAGGAAATACTTATTCGACCAAGCTCCATCGGAAGCTCGGTCTGGAAACGAGGCTCGGTCGTTGGAAAACTTGTAAGGATGTACCGAAAAGGTAAAGGCCGAACGGCCTCTCGAAAATATTGAGTGGAAAGAAAGTCCACTGAGGCAGGAATTCTTATCGGTTCAATTTTTCGTTCAAGCAGGACTTTAAAGGAAGTTCCGATGTCTTCCGCTATTTGCGATGGGTGCATACTCGGTTGATTAACAAGAAAGTGCCCCATACTGCCAATAGAAAATCCGAGATCCACGAGTTGTTGTACATCATCCCACTCGATAAAATCTTCATGCTGAGGAAAATCACGAATCTCTGAGACCAGTTTGCCGTATATCGAAACTATCTCCATGCGAGTATCATGATCGAGAGTCCTCACGGTATCAATGTACTCAGCAAGTGCCGCTTCGTTTATTGCCGTTGATTTTTTGCGAGGGACGAGTGCTTTTTGAAGTTCGGCGTCGAGAAAGTCAAATTTTGGCAAGGGAAGTCTATTCGTAAGCAACACGAGAATCATCATCATCAAGCCATCGTCGTAGAGATACGTCTTGCTACCGATGAAAGCCGTGGGCAGGAAGAATGTTGCAGGTAGACCGTACTGCATGAGCAGCGGGAGACCATGAAACATGGAATCACTATGCCCACCATCAAATGTCAATGCTACAGTGTTCGGTGGAATTTCTTCATATTCTTCAATAAGTGCAACAAGCTTCTCGAGGCTTACGACATTGCAATTCCGAGAAACGTAGCGCAGTTGCGAGTCGAGCTGCTCCGGTGTGACAAAGGAATTGCGAGAAACTGGAAAAGGGAGATCTTCAGGCAGTACAACTCTTCGATAGCGAAGTATTCTATACTTTGGATAGCCCCGCGCTTGGTTCTCTCTTTTCTCTTCCTCAAGCTGACTTGAGTAGTAGGCCTTCGAAGCAAGCGCACGCTTCTTCGTGGACTGAAGAAGCGATTTTGCTGAGATACTTTTTTTTTTATTCTTTTTAGCCACAGAACTTAAAACGCTTTGGTGAACCAAATACGCGAGCAGAAGAGTGCAAGCGTGTTGGAGACATCGTCGTGGATGCCGATACGGCCGAGGAGGGCGGGGGAGGCGTCTAATTCTGATTCTCGTTCGACGGTGAGTGCATAGGTGACGTCCTTTTCCTTGAGTGCAGCTTGGGTTGCTTGGCTGTAGGCGCCGCGGGGATAGCAGAACACAGAGGTTGGCTTGACGTTATGTTCTTTGAATTCAAGGAGAGAGTTTTCGAGTTCGTCTTTCACTCGAGCATCGCTGAGTTCGATAAGCGGTTGGTGGTGGTGGGTATGGCTACCGAAGGTGATGCCATGTTCGGCCATTTCGGCGACCTCTTCCCAGTTGAGAAATGATCGCTGTTGGGGGGTTGAGGTAAATTCCTTGGCAAGGGTGAGAATGGAATTCACTGTTTGCATACGTTCTTCGTAGTCTAGAGTTTTTAGATACTCGACTAACTCGTCATAGACATCGCTGAGGAACTCTTTTTGTTCGGATTGGATAATCGCACAGCATTTGGCTGCAGCTTCTTCCTGAATTACTTCGCTCTCATTCAAGCGTGTGCAAACTGTGGAACGAAACTTCTCTCCCTCTGAGAGAGCCTGAAGAGCCTGGGCGATACTATCGGTCCAGTACGACCTATTTGTGCCGATAAATGAGGTCGCCAGATAAATACTCGCAGGTAACTGGAGCTCTTTTAAAATAGGAAAGGCATGTTGATAGTTATCAGCCCAGCCATCATCGAATGTGATCACAACAGTTTTTGGTGGAATCTCCTCACCTCGAGCCAGTTCTTCAACGAGCTGATCAATTCCAATTACTCGAGCCTCTTTCGCCAAGTAATGCATCTGCATGGCAAAGTTCTCGGGGGTGACATACATCCCGGGCTGAAGCGGATAGGGAACGCTGCTTGGGTCCACAATTCGGTGGTACATCAAGATACGCCACGACTGCTGATTCGCGTTTGGAATTAATTTGAGTAGGCCCGAATAGTGTAGGAAGTTTGCGGCTGCATTCTTCAGTAAACTTTTTGCGTGTTGGGAATCTCGCATGAAAAAGCCTCTGCTGGACCGCTGAAGAGGGTGAGTCGAGGGATAAAAAATAGCTCCCAGATTGCTCAGGAGCATAACGCGTCCTAGGAAATAGTGCTTAGGATTTTTACCAATTTTTCTGGTAGTCGACCAGGCTTTAGTGCGCCGTCTTTTTCCTGAACAAATACAAGGGTTGTAGACGCCGTCTGGAGGGTCTCTTGAGTAGAGACGTCCTTAATTACGTAATCAAGGACGAGCCGAGTGCGCCGTATCTCGCGAGCAGTAAGATGCACCTCTACTTGCTGACCGAATCTGATTGGACGAATAAACTTTTGGTTTGAATCAGAAAGGGCGAGGTGTCCGCCGGAGGCGCTTAGTTCTGCATACGTTAAGCCGCAGGCAGCAAGAAATGCCTCTCGAGTTTGTTCAAGCACTCCGAGGTAGTTTGCATGATGCAACACACCGCCTAGATCAAACAGCCCCAATCGAAGCGGTGGAACTTGGTAGACGAATAGATTCTCTCCATTCCAGCTCGGCATGCGGCATCGCGGAGGTAGGCCACTACTATATCGAGCGGCCCATCTCCCACTCCTCGAGGTACTTCGTAATGTGATTCATGAAGTGCCCCGTGAGTGCTCCGTCAATCACGCGATGATCATACGACATGGTAATCGTGCACATATCACGAACCGCGATCGCATCATCAATCACCACCGGGCGCTTTTTAATCGCACCAAGTGCGAGGATTGCGACTTGAGGTTGGTTGATAATCGGGCAGCCCATGATGTTGCCAAAGATACCGGGATTGGTCACGGTAAAGGTTCCACCCTGCACATCCTCTGGCTTGAGCTTTTTGTTTCGAGCACGCCCAGCAATATCGTTCAGGCTTTGAGCGATACCTGCGAGGTTTAGCGCACCTGCGTTTTTTATCACTGGAACTATCAGTCCCTCGAGCCCACCTTTGCCTAGAGCAACCGCACAGCCGAGATTGATGTCACGCTTATAGACGATGGCATCACCCTCTACCGAGGAGTTTACTCTTGGGAAGTGCTTAATTGCACTGACGACAGCTTCTAGGAAAAATGGCGTGAAGCTCAATTTAAAGCCATATCGCTGGACGAACTCGTTCTGATGGATCTTTCTCCATTTGGCGATTCGCGAGACATCAATTTCGGCCATGGAATACACGTGCGGACTTGTCGCTTTTGAGCGCACCATGTGTTCAGCAATGAGCTTACGCATGTTATCCATCGGCTCTACCCGAGTGCCGTCCTGATCGTAGCTTTGCTGCGGAAGGTTTGCAGCGGGTGCTTGCTTTGCGGCCGCAGGAATTGGTGCGGGTGCTGCCGGAGTTTGAGCAGGACTTGGTGCAGCAGAACTCGCGTTTCGATGCTGTAAGAACAGCATAATGTCGTCTTTCGATACTCGGCCGTTCGTTCCTGTTCCTGGAATTCCAGAAAGCTCGACTGCTGAAATACCATGTTGCGCAGCCAA
>CAYGNZ010000013.1:0-20625 GCA_964351345.1 uncultured Bdellovibrionales bacterium
GATAATTGTCTTTGATGGTTCCGGCAGCATGTGGGGCCAGATTGAGGGAGAGTCAAAAATCGCTATCGCGAAGGGAGTAGTGAAGGAAATTCTACGCGATTGGGATCCCTCGCTCGATGTTGGCTTAGTGGCTTACGGCCATCGCCGCAAAGCGGATTGTGATGACATTGAGTTACTGGTCGCTCCAGACTCTCTTGAGAAAGAAAAGTTTTCCGCCGCCGTAGATAAGATCTCGCCGAAAGGAAAGACTCCACTTACTGCTGCGGTGCAACAGGCCGCTGAGAAGCTGAAGTACACGGAAAATCGCGCCACGGTGATACTGATTAGTGATGGAATCGAAACCTGCAAGAAAGATCCCTGTGCCGTGGCGAGGTCGTTGGCAGAAAAAGGCGTAGATTTTACTGTTCATGTAATTGGATTTGACGTGGACGCGATGGAGGATGTCGCTCAGTTGCAATGCGTAGCCGAGAGTACTGGCGGAACATTTATGGCGGCAAAGAGTGCGGACACCTTGCGCGAATCCTTAACCCAAGCAGTTGACCAAGTAGCAAAAGCAACATCGAAAGTGCAGCTTCGTGCAGTCTATGAGTCTGGTGGAGAGCCTTTGGAGGAGGTTCGTTGGGAACTTTTTGCCCAAGACGATTCGGGGACCAGGAGTGCAACACCGCTAAAGTTTGGCGGGGGTGCAACGCCGAGTTACAAGGTAGCAGCAGGTGACTACATCGCTCGAGCCTATTCCAAGGAAGGGAATGCAGTTGCTGAGCAAGCCTTTAGTCTCGCTGAGGAGGAGAAAACGGTAGAGGTATTGATGGAAACCGAAGGCACTCTCGCACTCAAAGCGGTAGCAGAGCCGGGAGGGGAGTCTATTACCGGTGTGGCTTGGCACATCATGGAGGGAGAGCAAGGCAAGCCGAATAAAATTGTTACCTATGGTGGGGGGGATACACCCGAGTATACCCTTCGCGCCGGAACCTACATCGCTTTAGTGAAGTCCAAGAAAGGACGCCTGGTGAACAAACAGCAGCGGGTTGAGGTGATTGGCGGGAAGCGAAATGAAGTTGAAGTTCTCATAGCAGAGTAAACTGGATTGAGCTTGTAATTCATAAGGAGTGCAACAAACTCAAATGTTTCAATTAGCATTTTTACTACTCTTTCTCTTTACCTCGACACTTCCTGCGCACGCGCAAGAAGTTGGTATTGAATTCGCTCAGATGCCGGTGGGTACTACCTTGGTGACGGAATCATTGGATACGCCCAAACGGATACTCGAGCAAAAGTTTGTCGGCGAGGAGAATGGTTTTTTCGTTATGGAGGAACGTCAGTCAAAGAATGGTGAGCCGATGAAAGATATTGGCAAAGTGTTCTATGACAAAGCGGGACGGAGAGTAAAAAGCGAGCGCAAGCCTGGCGTGACGTATCACAAACCCTATTCTTGTCTGTTCGCAGTAGGCGAATGCACACACGAGCAGGATTATCCCAATCCCTTTACTAAAAAAGCCGAAAAACGAACTCGCTCTTCGCAGGCCTATGCCAATCGCTTGGAAGGTAAGACGCTGATTGTTACTTGGAAACTGGCAAGCGGTAAGCAACAAGAGGTTCCCTTTACACTCGGACCATATAATCTGCGTGTGGCGAGTTCGTATAAGAACGCCCTTGGTCAGCAGCGTGGACATATTCTAAAAGAGATTATCACTCCGTAACATCTGAGTGGCTATCACGCGCAGCATTTTTTGCGCTCTCACCAACAAATTTAAGAAAGCCGCCCCATCGAAACCTTTCGAAGAACCTCTTGGGGCGGCGAGAGAAGTGAAGCGATGCTATGCCGCTTCACTAAGGCATGCGTTTGCAACTGCGACGGAGACAGCCTCAGGACCAAGTGCGACAAGCGCTTCACTGGCCAGCTCGGGGCTGAAGTCTTTACCGGCTCGCACGCGCTCAAGAATCGCTTGCGCACTGCGCTTTTCGCCGAACTCTTTTAAGCCTCGAATCGTTTTCTCTAACTCAGGTACGGACGTGAGGGCTTCAACGAGTGCGGGGAACGCTCTCTCGCCGAGTGCGGCGATGTGTGTTCCCGCGGAATATTGACGCGCATCGTTGGCTTTCAGGATAAGAATCATATCCTCAAGCGCCGGTACTGCGTTCCTACCGAATGCGGCCAAAGCTTCCATCGCATAGCACCGCACGAAGGAGTCGGGATGATCCAGAAGCTTGCGCAGCAAGGGTACCGTCTTCCTCGGCTTTGCCCGAATATTCCCGAGTGCCTTGACGCCCTCGTGACAGATGTTGTCGTGCTTCAGCGTGCCTCGTCTTGTTCGTGCACTACTCCTTTCCACCAAGGCAATAATTGGCTCTACCGCTCGAGCCGCTTTCGGCCCAATCTCGCCAATCGTCTCCAAGGCTTTCTCCCGTACAGAAAAGTCTCTGTCTTTAAGGAGTTCGATCAGAATGCTGAGCGCATCGATCGCGTTACCTTTGTAGCTGCCGTATGCCCAGACGGCATACCAGCGTACTTTGGTATTCGGGTCCTGTAACAGGCCGCGAATTGCGCGTCTCGCCGAGGGCGGTGTGTCGAACTTATGGAAAAGGGTCCACAAACTTCCCCGACGAATTTTCGCATGACGCGAGCTCAACCCATCCGCAATCAGAATTGGAATTGCGGCGCGGCCAAATTCCGCTTCAATGCGCTCGCTGTTATCTCTTCGACCGATGGTTTCCTCAACCAAGAATCCGTTAAGGGCGTTACGAATACGCCATGTACGGGGAGTGCAACGCCGAGTAGTCCGTACCATAGTAAGGCCATCCTTTCATTTTCAACCAAGGGTAAGGGGCAGCGTCGAGTGTCGCGAAGACAATCAGCGCTGTCGCTCGTTTGATTTGCTCAATTTATTGGAAGTGAAAGGAGCTATTACTTGAGGAATCTGGCGAAAGGATAGCAAACTTTTCGTGTTATCTCCATCGCCATCCCCCGTAGCAAAGCTGCAATACTTTAGTAGCGAAAGGTGAATTTCCCGATTATGATTCTTTGAGCCTATACTTAGAAGTCTAACTAGTGGGTAGTTCTTACGCATGCGTAATGGCAGGAAAGCTTTAGTGAATTCTATATTAAAATACGCAGCAATCATCGGGATATTTCTCACCGCTTCGGTTTCGGCGCAGGAACTCTCCCCGCTTGGTGGACAAAGCGAATCTCAGACGGAGACCAAAGAGCAGGCAACAAGTAAGCCTGCAATTGAAACAAGATTACAGAAGTTACAAGAGGAACTGCTCGCAATCGAACACGGGCTCTACGACTCGGCACCCGTTACGGCAGAACAAGGCCAGAAACTTGCCGAAAAACTTCGTACAATTAAGTCACTCCTTGAGCAGCAAGTAAGTGCTCTCCAAGCAGCCACGGCAACGCTTGATGAAAACGAAACGAACGAAGTAACACTTGATCCCTCCGTGTTCTCCCTCTATGCGCTCTACGAAAAGTTGCAAGCGCATGAGTCCTCACCAGATCCCCTCACCGAACGCAGAGAGGCCCTCGCTCAAGCAAAAGAGAAGTTTAGTGAAGCAGAGCGTGTGCGTCGGCAGGTGCGAAGCGAGTGGGAGCAAGCAGAGGCTGCCGAGAAATCACGAATCAAGAATGGCTTAAACCTCCGCCGTCTTGAAAGTCGGATCGCAGAAGAGACGATGCATCTTCGTCAACTTCAATTGCGTAACTTCGAGCGTGGCGGTGCCGCGGGTTCTGGAGCAGACTCACTCAACGAACAAATTGAAGCGCTACGTCAGCGGCTTGCCAAGGGAGAAGGGGAGGCAAGCGTTGAGTTTGCCGAGCTGGTGCAACAAGAAGAGCAAATTCGACGCGAGCGCGAAGCGGCGAAGCGCGATTTAGCAACAACTGAGCTCCGCTTATCCGCGGTGCAAAAACGCTACTCCGCTCAGCAAGAGCCATCAGCGATGTTACTGGCCGAGGTTGAGGCATGGAACCTCCGGCGAGATGCGTTGACTGACGAAATTTCATTACTCGAACAAAGACTTGAACGTCTCAGTTCCCAGCGTAACGTCTGGCAGCACTGGAATGAAATCCTTCGCAAGGAAACTTCGCGAGAACAAGCAGAGACCTGGGCCGGTGAAACGGATCAACGTATCGCGCAGGTGAAACAAGCAATTCTTCAGCTCACTGCCCGCGCAAGCGATGTGGAGGAGCGCATCGCCGCGCTAAATTCTCAAGTCACTGAACAAGTGAAAGATTCGCGCCTTATCCCTGTCCTTTCTCAGAAATTAAAAGCTCTGGAACGTCTGCATCAGACGCTACGCGAGCAGCTACGCGTGCTTGCACAAGATAAGCAGCTCAGTGAGACGGTGCTCAGAGACATTCACTCGATAACTGGTCATTTCAATATCCTTGAGTACCTTGCTGCCGGAGCGTCCACGATACGCGATGTCTGGAACTACGAACTGACCTCGGTCGACGATTCGCCAATCACCATTGGCTCCTTTGTCTTAGCCGTGTTGCTGTTTTGTTTCGGCTTGTGGGTCTCACGTCGCGGGGCTGCTGCCGTGCGTCGAGTCGCCGAGAGTCGATTTAAACTCGATGTTGGTGCATCCCACGCGCTGCAAAATATGGCGTTTTACGCGCTCCTTGTCAGCTTTACTCTGCTTGCGCTGCAGGCGATTCATTTTCCGCTCACTGCCTTTACCGTGCTTGGTGGTGCCTTAGCTATCGGAGTGGGATTCGGTAGTCAGAACGTGATGAATAATTTCATCAGTGGCTTGATCCTCATGCTTGAGCGCCCCGTACGAGCCCGAGATGTGGTTGAAGTCGATGGCAACCACGGAACGATTGAAAAGATTGGCGCACGGAGCACGCAAATTCGCTCCACCGATGGTCGACATATCGTTGTGCCCAATAGTTTTTTCTTAGAGAGTAACGTGGTGAACTGGACCTTATCTGACGATTTGATCCGCGCGAAAGTAAGCGTGGGGGTGATGTATGGTTCGCCAACTCGTCTCGTTGAAGAATTAATTCAAAAAGCGGTAGCTGAGGATTCCACGATTCTACGAGATCCTGAACCGATCGTTATTTTTGAAGAATTCGCCGATAACTCTTTGAATTTTGATGTCTACTTTTGGATTAACGCTCGCTCACCAATGGGAGTGAAAAAGATCCAAAGCACCGTGCGCTTCCGTATCGATGATCTCTTCCGCGAACACGACCTCGTCATCGCCTTTCCTCAGCGTGATGTGCACCTCGATACCGTTTCGCCTGTTGAGGTGCGCATTATTGGCGATAAATAGAGATACAGATACTACTGGAGCGAGGTAAAGTTTCACTTCTGAGAGTATGAGCGAGAACGGAAATAACACCTCGGCAACTAGTCCAGACATACGTATTGGTCATGTTCACCTGAAAGTGGCGGACCTTGACCGTTCTCTGCGATTTTATCGTGACATCTTGGGCTTTGAGATAACGCAACGCTACGGCACGCAAGCCGTATTCCTCTCGGTTGGTGGCTACCATCACCACATCGCGCTCAATACCTGGGAAAGTGCGGGCGGTTCTCCTCCGCCGCGGCGCTCGACGGGACTGTATCACTTCGCGATTCTCTATCCTACCCGTCGAGATCTTGCGCGTGCGTTGCAGCGAGTTACTGCTGCTGGAGTAGCGTTGGACGGCGCGAGTGATCACGGTGTGAGCGAGGCGCTCTATCTTAGCGATCCTGATGGCAACGGTGTTGAGCTCTACTGGGACCGGCCTGCGGCAGAGTGGCCTCGGAACGCCGATGGTGGCCTAGCGATGGTGACCATGAGTCTAGATCTTGATGAACTTAGAAATGAGCTGGACTAAGGCGCTCTCTTCGAAAGCTCACGAAAGCCTCCTAAGTACGTAATCCCGCAGTTAAATACAGGTGATTGGGATCATGGCGATTCTCTTCCCTCTGGTCTTTTCTAGGATGGTCAATCTAACGCCATTCACGTCGGGAGAGGAAAGATGAAACAGACGAGAGAGAACTGTGACTACGAAGAATATCTCCAGAACTATTACTCTGACCTGGTCGAGCTAAAAAGGAAGAATATGTCAACGGTGCCGACCAACACAGCTGAGGCGATGGTATACGATCAAATAGTGAGCGTACTCACTGGAAAAGATCACGACGAGGTATTGGCAGCATAGTTTTTTCAACTCCGCGATAGACGCAAATGTAACGCTCAGAAATAAATAAGGAGAGAACATGAACGCAGATAACGATAAGCGATACGCCGCTCACTTCATACTACGAGAACTCGTCTATTCATCAATTTTTATCGGGGCTCTCGCAGTTGCACTCAAGCTTGTAGTGCCCTCGGCAGCGGCAGCTCAGACAATGTCCCGCCCATGCCCCTTTGATTGCGACACCCAAAAGATCCCTCGGTCCCAATGTAAGGACTGGCGTGAAGGAACTACTTGCTACGTTGAGGACCTACGTCCAGGAAGAACTGCCTCGGGACGTGCTGATGCGGTCGACTCCCAGGCTAAACACTTAAATAGAAAAGTAAGTATGGTGTCGAAGGCACTCACGCCCGGCAACTCAGCCACCGTGGAACTGGACGACAATATTATCGAGAGGATTGACGTCGTCGCGCGAAGACAGGGTGATTCAACGGATACCCAAGTGGCACTCTTGCTTGAAGATCAAACTCAAACTGGCGCGCCGCAACAGCTTGATTCTAATTCTAACACTGTATTGCGCTGGCAAGTTGCAAATCTAGCGTCCAGTGGACGCGAGCTGCTGGTAAAAGCCATCGACGGTGATGTGTTTGTCGAATCGGTGCACGTCTTTTACCAAAAGTAGGAAAAGAAGAAGTATTTATTTTCACCCGTTGAAGATAGAGAGGGGAGGAGCGTGATGCTCCTCCTCCTCTAGGAAGTAACCTTCGCTGTAGCGAGGCTGCAATAAATCGCACACAGAGCGACGTCGCTCGCTTCGCAAAAACCAGCTCAGCTCACTCCTTTCAATTATCCCAAGTATCACGAGCCGACGTCAGGTTCTGACGCAGGGCGTAGATATCGCAGAGAATCATTCCGCCGAAACACATTGCCATTCCGACGGAGATGAGAAATGCCGCAGTAGTCACATACGCCAAGGATGCGAATGGCAGAGAGGCCAGCATGAGAATGAAGCCCCACTTGACCACCCGACCAAAATGCAGACAGACGCGGTATCCTCTGTCTCCTTTCTTTGGAATGTCGCCGTATTGTAGCGACGGAAAAGGGTCGATCAAGTAACGACCTACGCTGTTTTTTCGAAGCGCTCGAATTCCGTACGACAGCCAGTAAACCGATCGAAACTGCATACGCATCATCTTCCTCTGCGTTTGAGAAAAGGGGAGCGGAACTAAGAGAGAGTTACTTAAAAAACGGGTATAAAATTTTTGTGAGCTCCGACTATCAGGAAAGACAGTTTGGAACTCCACTTCGTCCAGAGAACCGAAGGCGGTTCAATGAAACGTTACTCTTCCAAAGGTAGTATCAATGAACGAGATAAGTCCGCGCTCAGGCGTTGCACACAGAGGCCACCGAACTCTAAGGTATAAACGCGCCTCAATCTACTGGTGTATAAAAAAAGATATTTGCTCGTTTCAGCTCTTACCACTCTAAGTGGGGTGTTTGATTAAGTGCGAGCGTTAGGCTCCCTTTTTTGAAAACCAAAGCAGCGAGCCGCCATGCCGAAACATGGCAGCTCGCGCTGAAGGTGTCATCCGACTAGTACGATCGCCTAGCCACGAACGAAGCGACTGAGCCCTTCGGCGTAAGTCGAGGGTTCGCGGAAATCGGCGACGTGGACCAACGAGTCGAGATCCAAGCCTGCGATTGTGTCGACATCCTCGGGCAGGAGGAAGGAGGTGCCTTCGTCGCCGATGTGCTCGCGCACCTTGTCGACGAAAGTTCCCTCCCGCTTCGCCTGGGCGAAGTCATCAGCCGCACGCAGGGTGCCGTCGACGAGGATGACCGGAATGTTGCGCAGCAAGGCGCCACAGATTTCCGTGATAGTCACTCCACCGCCGTTGACGACACCAAGCACCGAGGGGATTTCGAGTTGCGTGCTGACCGCCTGGAAGGCATCGAGGTAGCCGCGAACATCGCCGTCCCAATCGAGGAACTCGCTTGCTGATCGCTGCACGACGCCGACCGAATGCTGCGAGGCATCCAGGCCGGTGCCGTACTTGTTCAGCTCCACCGCTCCGGTATCGGCATTGAGGCTCATGCGGTCGGTTTGCGGCGATGTCGAAAACGCCAAGACCTTGTAGAGCCGTGCGAGGTAGCCCGGCACCTGCGTGACCATCGGGTCAGAGTCGCTGGTGCCGCCCGAGCGGATGCAAGCCAAACAGGAGTCGGGGTCCTCCGGATTCCCATGGGCCTGCGCAAAGTACGGAAACATTCCTCCCCGAGTCTGATCATCGAGGCCTTTACAGCCACCGGCGATACTCTCGAAGAAGCTGAGATCGAGGTCGCTGCCGGCCAATCGGCTGAGCGCCCAGTGGATCTCACTGTCACCGCGCAAAATGTCGAACCAGGGGCCCGACGCCCGCTCGGTCGGAAGGACTAAGGAACGGGTCATCACGTCATCGTAACCTAAGCTCTGCATTACGTTCTCTCCACAGTACGAACTGAAGTAAGGGGTAGGTTTGAAGCCTGTTGCTTCTGCGGAAATATGCGCTGTACACACTCCGCGATGTGATCAGGATTACATTCCGCGACCACAACGTTCTCGCGATATTTCGCGAGAAACTCACTGTCGTTTGCAAACTCATCCGTAGTTCGACCGGAGCCTTTAATCAGCAAGATTTTTGTCTGCTCTCGCCAGGATTCGATCGAATCGATGAGTTTACACCAGTGCTCAATCTCGCGCCTGGTGACACCTCCTCCATTGTAAGAAATTAGGAGTGCTGGCCACGACTGCTCGAGCAGCCGTGAAACAACGTCCACTGCACGACGACGTTCATCATCGTACTTTCCGTTCTCATTCGCCGAGGGTTGGAAAAACAGCGTGACATCCACATCACCGCGAAGGTGCGTGAAGTATCCGCCGCAGGGATGGCTCTCGTCTTGTTCAATCGAGATGATTGTGCCGAAAGTATCGTTGAGAATTGGCTCTTTTGTTTTTGGCGCAAGGCCGTATAAACGAACTCCCTCTTTCAGCTCATCCCGCAAGTCAACGGGAGCCTCCGTGATGCCTGGAATGACCACATCGGGATTATTTACTCCACGCATCCGAGTTCCACCAAGCAGGTGATGCCCTTTTGCGGCCTCTCCTGCGCGAATGAAACCCTCTGACACTCGGCGTAGACCATGCCAATCAGCAAGGTCCATGAAGCCACATCCACCAGTCCAGCGGAACACCCGTCGTGGGCAGTCTTTTCGCGCGAACTGATAGGCAAGCTTTTCTGCTCGGTCTCCTCCTGATTCCAGGAGAAGCGAGGAGCCGCGCAACCAACTTGGACGCTCACACATCGCAATTCCTCCTAAGGAGAGGGACCAAAAAAGTGCAGGGCAAAAAACCGTTCATTGCCTAACGCTGCGCTTTTAGACACTTGAGGTCTATAAAAGCGCAAATGATTCCACTGCTCATATTGGTTTCGAGAAGAAAGAACGTCGTAGGCAAGCTCATGGGGAGCGAAGAAATAGCATCAAATACTAGCAAACTGCTAGGAAATCATCAATATTGCAGGGTCTTTTGCTCAGGCTTTTATGCTAATAAACCTAGACGGTTAGATAAGAGTATCGAGCGGGGGACTCAAGAAGGAATCGGCAGGGACTATCTTGGTTTCGCCAGCGAGTCTCGAGCAAATTCAAAAGCGAGTGCAGAAATCTGCTCAATCAACGAATGGCAATACATAGACGAAGTCGATTTCTCCAGTTGGAGTTGTTCGAACGCGTAGTATCTCTCCCAAACGATTGAATTGATCAGGGGTGCCTTGTGCAACGGTTATCGAGGCCAAGAGGGCACCGTAGCTGTTCTCGATTGTTCCTAAGGTGCTACTTTCGCCGACGTTGAAAACTCTGGTTTGATACGGAGTAAGAGTAGTCCCTAAACTACCAATCTGTACGGTTGCTTGCTCCGGACCTCTGGTTCCAAAGGATTTGAATACTACATTTTGTGTTCCCGAAAGCGCGGCACTTGAGATTTGCACGAAATTACTCATTCCAAGATAGCGATTGTAGCTCGTGGCAAATCCGTCCAACGTGTCCTCTTGAGAGAAAAAGGAGCTAAAGGAGGATTCGATGCCACCGGTGGCGATATTTCTGAAATACGAGGATGAGAAGAGGAGCGGTTTACTTGTTTGGTTGAGCGGCTCAACGGACACAATCCCAGCATCATCAATCTCAAGTGATGCAGAGACATGAAGGTGTTGATGTTGAAATCCGGCAACCTCGATCGTCGTCGAACTTTGTGCAAGTCCGATTGAGTTAAACACTTGCACACGAAGCTGAGCTGGCTCTTGATTTGGATTCGCGATTTCAAGCCATTGCTCACGTCCTCCCGTTCGAGCGACCGGGAGAAATTCAGTCTTTGCGCTCGGCACGACTGCGGGATACCAATTGGCGAAACTGGAGCGACCACTGTTCGTTGTGCCGTAACGCATCAAGCCCGCGAGAAAAGGAATTTGCTCTCGCTCAGGAATAATTTGATGGATGGCAAGTTTGTTGGCACCGAGAGATTGATGGCCTCCTTCGATGTCACGACGTTCGTAGGGAGCGAGATCATAGGCTCGTTCGAGCAGCAACGTTCCGTCTGGGGCATACGTCCGAACGCTATAGCGCTCCGTTGAGCTACTAAGATTGGTCAGGCTCAGCCATTGAAAAACGGGGGCATCTGCTTCTGTCAGATCGCGACTTGGTTGGAAGGTGTTTGCGCTCACGCTGACGGGGCCGCGCAAAATTTTAGGGTTATAGATTGGTGTCGCAAAATCGTAGTCACCAATATTAAAAGCAGCGAGCGCTTTGGCGGTATCACTTGAGCTACGATAGAACAAGGTGCGGTTGCGTGTGATGAGGCGTGAAGCACTTCGTATCTCATAGGTGCCGTAGGAATCAGCCGGTACCCCAGGGACGTCATTAATAATAACGTCAAACTGAGTGTTCGAGGGAACATTGATCGTCGTATCGCTAAGGGTTTGCCCGCTTGGGTCCCGAACAATAAGCTGCAAGCTGTCATCGGGGGTAGTGTTTGGTAACTCAAGAATACTTGTCATTCCCACATAGGTGTTCCAATACCCATACGCGCTGAAGCGGTTGTTAGGGCTCTGACAGCGGCTTGGTAGAGGCGGGACGGGTTCCTCATATGGTGATGCTTCGGTCATCTTAAACAAGGCGACTCGATTGGCATCTTTTGATTGTCCAAGCGCGTAAATTTCGAAAGCCTCATCGCCAACGGCTCTCCCCAGTACCATCGCTCTCAGGCTTCCAATGAGGATTCCATCTTCGCGAGGAATCGCAAATTCCACTCGCTTGGAAAACTCTAGCGGTGTGCTCGACCCCTGAAGTACGCGAAAGATCCTCCAGCTCTTTGCGTGAGCGATGTCAGTGAAACCGTCATTATTGAAATCATCGACAATGATGCTTTCAATTCCCTCGCTACTAAGTGAGGAGACATCAATACCCTCTTCAAAGCTTGCCCCGGCTTTGCCGATAAATGCCTGAGGCGTAAAACTACCGGAGGTCTGTCTATTACGAACAAGAAGTATGTCTGGATCACTATCAGCGTTGAAGTCTGCTACCGTCATTTCAGTAAAGAAAGAGGGCGGGCCTACGGATAACGATTGGGTTACCGCAAACGAGCCTCCACCTTGATTGCTGCAGATGCGAATTTCATTACTATCCTGCCTGTTCCAATGAATGATCAGGTCGAGGTCTTGATCTTGGTCGAGATCTTTCGCGACGATTCCAACCGGAGCTAGTTCCGCAGTGATGATTCCTGCATCGGGCGCGCAAATTTCGCTACGAACGAAATTCATCCCGTCTCCCGTCGAGCGGAGCAACACAATCTCGCCTGCAGGCGCATCCTTCCCACCAACAACAACGTCAGCAAAAGAATCCCCCGTGAGTTCATCAACAACTAAGCTCACCGTTCGATCGCTGAAGATAATATTTGTATCGGTATCGATTGCGACTTTGTTACTAAATCCTCCGCCACCGTCGTTTCGATACACCGCGATTTCGCGTGGGGCTTCGCCGCTGGCGGTAATAACATCCAAGCCGTTGAGATTATCGACATCGGCTAGTTTCGTGCTGAGAAGCCTCGGCTCGGTTGCAAAGAACTGAAAAGAGTACGGTTCGCCATTCTCAAAATTCGGCACGAACATGAAACGCGCGTCTCCCGCGGGGGCGACCAAGTCGCGTCCCTCGACGGAATCAATCTCCCCAATAGAAAAATCGTATCCCCGTGCCGTTCCTTCAACCTGCAGTTGTTTATCAAAGCTCACGCTTCTTTCCGTACCGTCGCCGACACATTCGTCAGGAATGCCGTTTCGGTCGCAATCTTGAGAACTGCCTGAAACCAGATCCTCAAAATCCGATACTTGGTTTCCATTACAATCTGGAGGGATGAGCACCTGAGCAAAGCTCACGGAGCTAGGAAGAAGAGTGAGAAGAAGGAGAAAAAGGTAATACACGGGATATTCCTTGCTTGTGTATGATCAACTAGCAAGAAGGCTAACACTAAAAGTGAGATATTTCATTAGGAGGAGGCCTGTTCCCAGAATAAGACGAGGCTCAAGATGGCACCATCGTCTAAAATGAGGAGAGTAGTAGTAGCTATTCCCCAAAACCCCCGATCGCTCAGCTTTCACTGAGTCGATCGGGGGTACACAAACCGGCCCTAGTGCAACATGGCTACGGTTTCACCATGCTAAACATCGCCAAGGCTGCCCCCGAGTTCTCCTCCGCGATGAAGGCGACAAAGGGGCGGTTGATGGTGATCTCTTCTCCCTGAAGTTCAGGTTTTGTGAAGAGACCTCTTGGCCGAGCGGCAGCCCAGACAACTTGACCACCGCGAATACTCTGGTGGTCCATCACCAATTCGCTCTTGAGTTCCATCTTCTCAATCTCGACATCCCGGGCACTGGTCATGCGAGAGAAATCAGCACCACGCTGAAAACTCCGGCGGATACCAAGTGCTTGGTAGATCGAGATCAAACTGCGGTCGAAGGTGATCTTCACCGAGGGCAGTCTCAGCACCGAGGGACCCTCAATGCTGGTGAACTCACCGAAGCCGTCGAACTTCTCCTGCGCAAAGGCAGCAGCGATCTTCGGCACGTCGGCAGTGGTCTGCCCGCAGACGATCCAAAGAAACGCAGAGCCTTTCAGCGGAGCGACGATCACCTCGTGCCCGGCAAAGCTTCCACGCTTCAGACCTTCATACTCACCTTCAGCAAAGTCTGTCGTGATCGGGTCTCCATCACCGTAGAAGGTATCCGTGGTGCGCGTCATCTTAGACGCCCAATCCACATCAAGCTTGCACGCAGAGGAGATCACGATCTCGGTGTTCCTTGCCAGCTCGCCTTCCTTGAGCACGTCGTCGATACCGCTGTTCGCTTTGAACCAGCGGTTCATCTCCGCCACATGGGCAGGGTTGCCAAAGTCCACTGGCCGAACCTCAGCACCGTGCATCCGTCGCACGTAGCGAAGGTAACTGGGCAAGACCTGTGCGGTCGGCGGCAGAAACACCGCCGAGCCACTGCGGTAGTGGAAGGACTCCTGAGAGGCGATGAAGTTAGCAAGGCGCGCCACTTCGGCCTCCTCTCCGTCCTTCAGACCGAGGACCTTGTCCCACTCATCGCGGGTTTCACCGGCCGCACCTTCTCGAATCGCCGCGCCGACCACGATGCTGGGCATCGTGAAGTAGACGGCGTTGTTCTCAGCGGTGAGGAGGTGGGGTAGGACCGCACAAGCGTGCTGATCGACAAGCTTTGTTGCGATCTTCCGCAGCTGCTCATCGCCGTACGTAGGGGCGGACAAACAGCCCAACAGAGCCAAAACAACTAACATTCGCATTTCGTTCTCTCCCGAAACGAGGACTACGAAGGCCAAAATGGCCAGTAACTCATTGCGGAACATCCGCAGAGTTGTCTTGAGACCCCGTAGCGCGAAGACAAGGAGTATCAAGACAACTCTGCGACAAAATGCGAAACAAAAACCTTTTGCTACTACTAACTCTCAGCAAAAGCCTAGCTTTTACTGAGAGTTAAGCTTTCCTTTTGCCTCGGCTGGAGGCAAAAGGGCAGTTCTTCTACTCAGTGATCTGCGAATGCAGAGATAGAAAAGGCGTTATAGTCCAGTTTTGGCAGAATGTTGCATAAAAACGAGAACGCATACAGGAGCGCAGGTAGGGCTTGGCAGAAGCAGCTAAGACTTCACGCGAAAACGAGACAGCGCTTGGCGTTCCGCATGTTCGGCCGCGCGAAGTGCGTCGGCGCTCCTTTTTCCTGAAAGAGCTGGATTATGAGCTCTTTTCTCATGACGCTGTTCGGATTCAAGAGCCGCTTTTAGCGCTGCTTTTAGACGTTCTTGATTAGGGTCTTTGCGAAACCATCCCATGGAATACCTCCTTCTAAACCTCGGTGGCATAGGCTGACGCTGATAGAGTAATTATGCTCAATCAAGCAAAGGAAGTAGCAAAATTTCACGTATTCTCGGAATACAAGCCTACCCGGGGCATCAGAGGGGTTCCCGCTGTTAGAACATTGCGCCCCACTCTTCCGAAGCGCTCGCCTCTCAGCCTACAGTCTATCGGAAAAGCCGCTGTACTCTATCACGCAGCTATCATCGGTAAGACCATCGATGAGGTCCAGGCACTCGAAACGGAAACGAACCGTAATCGACCCGCTAAACTCGGAATCGCCCACATAGGTTATGGAGGTAAAGACGCGGCACTCAAAGCGGGTGGGGTCGTTGTATGGAGGTTCGAGGGTTGCGGGATCAATTATTTCTCCAGGGTTGGCGGATTCATCGCTTACGGTAAAACTGTCACCACGGTCTGCTCCAGTTAGCACTCCGGTATCATCGCGAAGGGTAATGTTCTCTCCAACTTGTTCAACGTTGTAAGAGAACGCCGGGAATCTTAGTGGAATCACTGCAAGTATATCTTCGCACAGTCCAGAGCGTCGCGATTGCGTTAGCTCGGTACTTTGCCAGTTTCCGTTAAAATTAAAAGTCATCGGGACCCCTTCGCGGCTGCTCGAACAGGAAAGGGGGAGGAGAAAGAAGGATGACAAGACGAGGCGGAAGAGAGTTTGTTTCATAATCTTGCTCGGAGAAAGAGTATCCAACAACGACCTGCCTGAGTATGCACGATTAGATTGGAAGGGCCAAATGCGGCACCGAGGCAGAGCATTGGGAGACGAAAAGGCGTTCTTGACGCACTATTCTCACTATTCTCTAATTCAAAGAACCTGGAACTCAGGGGAGTCCAAAAGAAAAGAGTCTGAAATGTATTGGAGCTACCGAAAACTGCCCCTACTTTTCCGCGGCAATTTGAAATCAAGTACAAAAAAGGCGTACCATGATCCGCAGAACTTATTCCAGAATGATAACTCCAAATTGTAGAAGGTAGGTAGATGAATATTACGCGAGTTGGTGCTGAAAAGTCAGTGATTGGCCCTGAGGATTGGTTTACGGGCTCGGTGCGAATTGATCCCCTTTTTGATCGTTTAGAGCCCGCACGAGTAAACGCTGCAAATGTTACTTTTGAACCGGGTGCCCGGACCGCCTGGCACACTCATCCACTCGGTCAAACCTTGATCATTAGCAGTGGCTGTGGCTGGGTGCAGCGAGAGGGTGGTCCGATTGAAGAAGTCCACCCAGGTGATGTGGTGCATTTTCCTCCCGGAGAAAAGCACTGGCATGGTGCCTCCGCTACAGTCGCGATGACGCACATCGCTATTCAAGAAAAACTAGATGGGAAAGCGGTAGATTGGATGGAGCAAGTCAGTGACCAGGAATACCAAAAATGAGGGAGCTGCCATATGGTCAAGGACGATTGTGGGATATTGAGGGAGGCCGCGAGATGTATCTGAGTCGGCAAAAGGATAGCTAATGCGAAAGTTTTTTCTCATTTTTGCGCTCGTCGTCCCATCGTTCATCTACGTCATTTGTGCATTGTCTGCTGGTTTTGACGCGCAAGGAGCCGCGGTTGCCTTGGCGGCACAGTTTCAATCGAAACGTCAAAATATGCTTTTCTCTACCGCGCTGAACGTATTCCCCGTGCTGCTCTTGATCGGACTTCTTTGGCTCTACAAAAAACTAACTGGGAGAATAGAAGCGCTGCAGAGTATGGGCTGGTTTGGGTTTCTCCCAATCGCCTTGGTGCTGATATGGACGAATCTCGAGGTATGGCCCTTGTTTCTTCCGGGGCGAAGCTATCCTGGGTTTCCCCATGGACTAGAAATGATTATCGGGCCAGGCGTGTTTGCGCCGATTGGAGCGGTCGTAGGAATGGTAGTTGGGCGATTGTTTTCAGCGAAGAAGACACGTTCCACTTCGGATACCTTAGGGCAGGGAGCTGATAATCATCAGTAAGGTCCCACTCAGTAAGAATATTGGCAAAAGAAAACAAGCAATCATCCACCAGGCTCCGGCTGAGTTGCCTAAGTTAAATGTCCAGCCCATCCAACGGGCTCGTTTGGGAACCAGCACGCGCTTGTCTTTTTTACTAAAGTAAAACCCCACAGGAAGAGTCCAGTTATCTAGATTCTCCCACTCTCGTTCGTTAATCTCGTCTTGATTTTCCATGTTATCCTTCGAACTGACTCTTTCTACCTAGGCCGTGGATGACCCAATCAGAATCAAACCCAGGCTCTACTTCTAGATACACCGTACTCTCTTCTGCTGACGGAGGCTCTCCATTAATAGATAGAATAGGCACCCTTGCAATAAAGCGCTCATAGTGGACCGGGTGTGCACGAAGGTCAGGCTCTCCGATTGTCACTTTTCGTTTCTTCAGTAGAGCTTCAGCGAGTGCCTCTTTCTCCTCGACGCTTTGTTTTGCATCATAGGCGGCCTCAAATGCAGACCAGTTTTGTGTGTAACTTCTACTCGATAGATAGCTCTCCAACACTTCCTTACTCGTACTCCTAAACTCCTCTTCTGGAACTGATTGGCCTCGCATGTAAAGAAATAGCGCAAGGCCAAGAATGAGTATCAGGCCGATACCGTTTGGTTTAAATTCAATTTCTTTCACTCTCAGGACCGAATAGTTACTGGACGTAAAGAACGACCCTCACAGCCTAGCAAGAAAATCGTAATTCTTCGATTGGAGTTTTAGCGAGATTGTTCGCCTTGGTCCCCGCTACTCGTTTCGTTCAGACCATAGAGGTTCTGCGAGCTGCTATTGGCAGCTCTTGAGCGGATTTGGAACGATAAATGAAGCTGGCTCATTATCTGTTGCCTCACCACGACCAGTTAATCCGATGTAACAACCATCAGCGCTAATTTCCCCAGAGCCGAAATAGGCATCGAGAGAGCTTACGCCATCAGGGAGAGGGAGTGCCGCAAAGGAGCGGTTTCGGATATCGTACACCTTACCATTGTAAGTAAGAAATGTACTGTCGTCAGTGAGATGCAGTGCTTCTGGACAGAAGGCTATGAAAGGATCTTGAACAGTTTCAACCAGAGTTACCGTGTTTGTTCTGTTGTTGTAGAGATTGATCGTGACTGTCCGCTCGTCACTGCCAGCGGTGTAGTCTACGCGACAGTAGGCAACGATGTTTCCATTGCGAGAGATATCGAAAGCCTCCTGCTCAACTCTTGAGGAAGTAAGATACTCTCGTGTGACACTGTCTCGGTAAGGCGCTCCATCAGCGAGCACTTTTACGACTGCACCGGTCTCTAAGTCATACAGTGTAAGACCTTGATGAGTCGGCGCAATGCCAGTGGTCTGCTCCCATTCTACGTCGTCGGTCTTGGTATACGGGACGAGCGCAAATCTTCCGTCGCCGGAGACATGGGGGGCAGCAATCGCGTTTGTACTCAGCGTGTTGCTATCAATCTCGGTAATAAAGAGCGTCTCATTGCCCCGGGTTCCAGCGCGAAATCTAGTAAGGTACACACCAACTTCTGGCTCAGCAGCGCCGCTATCCACAACTCCTCGGAACACCAGCGTATTGCCGTCATTTGAGAGCGAGGGGTGGAAGCTCTCTAAAATTGCGTCACCACCTACCGCAGGAATCGTGTCAACTTTTCCTGTGTTGAGGTTGTATCGAAAAACCTGAGAAGATAAGCCGATGATGTTCTCGTTGTTATCTCTAACAAGGTTTACACCGGTGAGTGCGATGTACTGGCCGTTCCCAGAGATCGCGAGCGACTCATGATAGAAGCCGTCAAAGCCTGTGCCAGGCGGAACAGTAATCTTGAAACTTGTCAGTGTGAACGTATCGTAGACGATTACAGAGTCGAGTACACCGAAGGAAAAGGGGTGTCCTCCCTCTACAACCACATATCTACCTTCGCCGGACATTTTGATAGTGCCGAGCTGAGGTGATTGTGACGGAAAGTTCGTTGGTCGGAGCGAGTACTGTAAGAGCTCCGATTTTTTGATCAGCATTGTCGGCGTGCTTGGAGCGATAGGGTTAAAAATTCTCGCAAGGCCCGCATAATAGTCATCGATATCGATTACGCCGTTCCCATCGAAGTCCCCTTTAAACAGCGGTGAGGTTTCATATTCGCTCTCATACGCCTCCGTTGAGGTCATGGCCAAAATGAAGGCATGGATATCGTTCTCATCAAGCCGATTATCAAAATTGAAGTCGCCTTTTATTACCCCAGTCGCAGTGCTTGCAAGGTAGTTCGGCGAGAAGCCACCATCGCGAGGAGGTGGAACGTAGACTGGTCTGGCAAACGCTTGGCCGATGAGTGTTACTGAATAAAGGAGAGAAAAAGATGCTGCGTAGAGAAAAGGATGTAACTGCTTCATTTGATACTGCCCAAACTTAATATGCCCGCGAATAAACTAGCGTCGAAATTGTTATTCAGGATTTTTGCAAGTTATGTGCCGTAGATTAGTCGGGTTTCTACTTGGACGTACTCGAATTGAATTCAAACTGAGAAAAAAGGAATAAAGCTATTAACTACGAAGCCTTACCCGGATAAGCCAAGCAAGCCAGATATTCGCTCAGACCTTCCGCAAACAAGCTAAGGGATTGAATTAACAGAAATTAGGAGATTCTCGCAGTGCTGAATTTAGCTTGCAGCGCGAGGGGTGACGCTTGTTGGGGGTACGCCTAATTTGGCAGCTTTCCGTGGTTCCGCATGATATCGCCATTTTGTAAAAGTAGCTGTCACCTTTAGGCTGCAAGGGAGACCGCAAATGACCTACTAGAAGCGCTTACTGCAGCAAGGTTTTCTGCAGTAAGCGCCCCGAAGATAAAACGTTAATAGCCACAAGACCGACAAAGTGGGTAGCGTGGGCCAAGTGAATCTCCGAGCTGAGCGTGCCGTTTTCCGCATACTCGACAAAGCCCTACGCGGCAGAAAGAACCATCGAACGGAGACCTTCCAAAATACGTAGAGCCCAAAGAGGGATCGCTATTTTCGACGGGAAAATGGTACACAGTATCACCTCCAATCTGAAAGAGAGCCGTGAAACAAGAGCCAAAAATGGTACTCGAGGGGGACTACGAGCGAATTGAACGTAGTCCCCCTCTTTCCCAACAGCACACGAGATGCTCGTTACCGACCCCAGCTTGGATAGAGGGGCGTCTGGTACATCGGAGGTCCATACATCGGGCTACCGATCGGTCGTTGACCAATGCCTCCAGAGTTGTACTGTCCAGAAATTGGGTTCCATGACATGATAAATCTCCAACAAGAAAGGAAGAAAATGGTGAACACACAACGTATTCACCTGGAGGTCGCGTAGAATAAGAAACCGTAACGCAGTCTCCCCGCAACCAGAAAACCGTGGTCGTCTCGTTGCGGAGCAGTTTTTCGTCTGCTGAAATCAGCGATTGAAAGAACGGGAACGTCTCGTCGAAGTTTACTGTGAATGAATCTTCTCACTCCTATTGTTTGAGACGATAATCCCTAGGCCGCAAAGTAGGCAAAAGCCTGTCATCTATTCCCATTCAGGAAGCTTTATCTTGGAAGATATGAGGGAATACGTCGCGTTCTACGGTTCACTCTAAGGAACGGTGTTGAGCTCATATCGATACAAGCTAGCGACGTTCAGGAACGACGCGGCAAACAGACTACGGCCACTGTCTCGGATAAGTAGCCCGTTTATGGTAAATCTTAAACTTTGGTATTGGTGGCGGGCATGAAATTCAACCGTTGGCTAGCACCTGATTGTGTGATGTTTTCATGAAATAGTTTGTGTTTTAAGCACCACTAATCTGAGTGATGTTCAACTATGCGCCCGGAAAAACTATCCTTAAACGAGAAGAAAGTACTTTCTTTTATTCATTTGAATGCGGCGTCATCTTATGACGACATTACAAAGAATTGCGGCATTAGGTCACATACCGCACGAAATATAGTAAAAAATTTTCACCGCTCCGAAATCATTGTCCCTTGCGTAATTGTCAATTTTGCAGCGATTGGTTTGCTGAAATATCATGTATATTTTCAGCTAACTCCCTACAAAGTATCTGCTGTAAAGCTTGAACTAA
>CAYGNZ010000014.1:0-20193 GCA_964351345.1 uncultured Bdellovibrionales bacterium
AAAAGCCAGGTCAATCACGGAACTACAGTCCGCTTGCTCCTCCCCGCTCTTTTGCCAAAAATTGGAGATTCATACCCAAAATCTTTCACCACACTTCAGGCTGCGCCAAGAAACCTCTCTTGTGAGGTTCTGCTTGTTGAGGATGAAAAATCAGTGCGCGAAGTAAGTCGAGATCTGTTACGACTTTTTGGCTGTACCGTGCGATGCGCCAGAGATGGTCGCTCAGCGCTTCGATTGCTTAATAAAGCTCCCCGATGCTTTGACTTAGCGATACTTGATATGACGATGCCGGGAATGAGTGGTGAAGAATTGTTTGATGAGCTGAAAAAAGTTCGAGCAGATCTGCCCGTTGCCATCTGTAGTGGGTATTCTGAGTTCGATATTTCAGAACGCTTGCGGGCAGAGATTGTTGGCTTTGTGCAAAAGCCTTTTCACCAGGATGAGCTTGCGCAGCTACTGTGTAGAGTGAAGTTTCCTGAGGAAAGCTCTCAAGGGTAACATCCGGGTAGGCTACTCAACTAGTCGAGCTTGTATCTTTCTCAGAATAGAGAACAATAATTGAGGCAAATCGTTGGCATCGTCTGATTCCAAATTCTGTCCGGCAGGTGCCTCGCTGAGTTGTTCGTAATTTGGCACGCAGGGGAACTCATGTGGGTCCTCCGCACCTCGATCTGCATGATTTGAGACGCGATTAAGAAACGGACGTTTCAGTAACTTATCGTTACCAAGGTTTTGGTATGCGCTCGATTGGTTCGTGTCAGGCTCCCCGATTCCTACGGTAAAAATCAGTACCCCTTGTGCACGAATTCTGTCTGCCTCCATAATGGCTTGGAGATAATCATCTTTCGTTTTTCGGTTTCTACTGTCAGCAAGACCGTTATCAAGATCAGGGCAACTCCCTGGCACATAATCGTAGCGTGTGGTCGGGTCATACTCTGGATTTTCCGAGGAGCGCATACTTCTGTTCGGTGCACCATCGGTAACTAAGATAATCACCTTCAGAACACCTGGAGGTAAGGATGGATGTGTTGCTTCAATTGAAGCATTCCAAAGCCCGTGGTGAATATTGGTATACTCCTCTGGGACGAGTGAATCGATTATCGCATTCACTTTGTCTACGTTTATCGCCAGCCGATCGGCAGGTATTTCAGGATATTTGATACCCGAATGGTTGCTATAGGTGGTAATGGACACCCTATCTATTGCGGGGTCTAATCCTGCGACGAAGCCGTTTGCTGCGATTTTCAAAGCTTCCATCTTCGTAATGCAGCTACCGCAGCCATTTCTGGAAGGCAATTGCATCGACCCGGAGACATCGAGTAGCAGAGTTACAGCAACCGGGCGTCTAATTCCTTTGGCCCTTTCTTCGATTAGCCACTGATCATCCCCCGTAACCCATTTCCCCATGATGATTGTATCGGTCTCGCTTTTCACTCGGGCCGTTACGGACATCACGCCATTGTCATTGGGGTTGAATTCACTGAAAAAATGAAAATCTCGATTCGCGGGATCAAAGGGAATTCTATTTAAGCTGAAGTTATCTTCGCTTACTTGATTGGTAATCGTTTCAATAATGTCTTTTTTCGTTACTTCAGGAACGGATTGCAGGTCCGCGATTTTAAATGTGCCAGCAACCGTCCCCGCATCTGCCGCACGTTGCTTACGCATTGAGTCGAGGTAGAGACGAGCGCTGTCAGCGGCGAGCCCCATCATTAGCAGTAGAGTGACAATCGCAATCGCAAGAAAGACGAAGATGAAACCGCCGTCCTTGTCGTCTTCAAATGTTTGAGTCGTTGCCGTCATCATAGTTAAAACAATGTCGCTTCATAATAGAGTCCGCTAAAAAAGGGCGAGAAGGTCGCTTGTTCAAAGAACAGCTCAACAATGACAATTTCACCCTTCAACGGATTGTAGCTCTGGAATTGGCTCACATCGGCGGCAGTAAGTTGGCTCTGTGGATTGCCGTGGGTTTTAAAGCCCTTAAATGCCGGAGTACTTGGTGTGCCGTAGTCATACATTCGTACTTCGGCGGAAAGCGTCTCAAATTGTGAGCCTGGTTGGGTCGCGTACGCGATGATTGGGTTGAGCTGTTGCTCCATGCAGTCTCTCGTCTTTGCCCCTGCATTCTGTCCGCGGCAACTTCTAAATACCGTGTTTGCCATTTCTCGGGAGATAAAATTCAGTCCCTGATGGATCTGATAGTTGCGATAGAGATCAACGCCAAAAAGTGTGGTCATGATAAGGAAGGGCAGAATGAGTGCGAACTCAATCATGGCTTTTCCTTCCTGCTTTGAGTTATTCATCGCCTTACACATTTAAAAAGGTTCATTCATTGCTAAAATAGATGCACTCACTGTGCTGACGCCAAATCCCAGGACACCGCGAACAGTTTTTTCTGCTCGAATGACCATCCATTGTTGAGAACCTGGAGGATTTTCGTGATTCGTGCAATTTGGCTGTGCAAGTGAACAAAAGAATACGTTCAGCTCCTCAGAGTGAACAAGATTCTGCATTTGTTCTTCAAGACGCTTTGTCATTGAGTCTCCACGAGAGAGCTGTATTCCTGGCTGATCCGGACTCTCTAGCGTGTAGCCGAGGACTCCCCAGCGAGTGGCTTCACTTAATGTGTATTGCAGCGAGACGCTTTGAAACGCGATCATTGCTAATTGAACAATGCCGAGAATGATTAGCAAAAAGGGAAATACGACGGTTGCGGCTTCAAGTGTGGTTGCGCCTTTCTCATCGAAGCGAGGAGAGGTTTTGCTAAATTGTGCAGCCCGTTTATTTTCCATAGTCTCATCGTACCAGAGAGAGCCTCACCGAATTCTCACGAGATGTGAAAATTACTCTCACGAGGAAAAACCTAGTGTTTATTGGATAGTATCAAGGCAAAAGGTCAGTTTCGTGCCTTTACCGGTTGCACTGAAAATCTCCAATTTGGCGTTGTGTTTGTTGAGGATATCGCTTGCTATCGCCAGCCCCAAACCGGAGCCTCCAGTGGAACGAGAGCGGTCCTTGTTGACTCGGTAAAAACGTTGGCAAATATTCGGCAAGTCCTCTTCAGGGATACCTATTCCTGTGTCTTCAACAGTTACCCGAACTCTTGTTCCGTCTACTTGCGCAGAAAGTCTCACGTGTCCGCCTTCTGGGGTATATCGGATGGCATTGGCCAGAAAATTTGATATCGCTCGCTCAATAAGTAAGCGATCGGCAAGTATGGTGAGTTTTCTCTGCGGTGAGATTGCTTCGAATTTCAGCTCTTTGCGTACTGCGGCGGGACGGAAGCGTTCGTAGAGCCCACTAAAGAGCTCTTCTACCGAGATCATATCCTTGGAAATAAACTCGTTTTTACGAGGATCTTTAAAAACTTCTAACAAGTCCTTGATTTGCTTGATCACAAGTTGAGTATTTCGCAAGGCGATTTCGGTATATTCTTTTCGTTCTTCAGCGCCAAGCGATTCACCGAGTGAAAGTAAGGTTTCAAGATATCCTTGCACAGCGGTGAGAGGAGTGCGGAGGTCATGCGAAATATCGGCAATATTCATATGCATCGAATCTGCTTGAGTTGATTGAGACGCAGCGTTTCGTGCTTCTAAGAGTTGATCGATTGCGGATTCTAAGGAATGCGATTTTTCAGAAAGGGCGGTTTCGATTTTTCGCAACTGAAGACGATTCTTGCGTAGTAGGAGCAGGGTGAAAAGACAGAGTCCGATTGAACCAACAAAAACCAACAAGAAGAACCAGGGAGGAATAAATATGTGGAGTTGTGTTAAACGGTCCATATGAATTTAGCTGCCCCGCGCTTCCGCGCACGCACGGTGAGTAGTTCTCAGCACACTTCATGCTCACTTGCGAAACGGTAGCCTGCTCCGCGCACGGTGAGGATATAGCGAGGTTCGGAAGGGTCCTCTTCTATTTTGCTGCGTAGACGATTGATATGCGAGGTCACGGTATGTTCATAGCCTTCGAATTCATAGTCCCAGACAGCCGAGAGTAGTGCAGATCGTGTGAACGCTCGTCCTGGGTTTGTTACGAGATAGAGCAGCAGTTCGAACTCTTTGAAGGTCAGTTCTACGTTCTGTCCATTGATGCTGAGGAGGCGCTTGTGCCGATCTATCTCAAGGTTTGCAAAGCGAATGATCGACTCGTTGCTCGCATTCTCTTTTGAGGCGGCCGCAAATGCCAATTGATGACGACGTAATAAGGCTCGAACACGAGCATGCAATTCACCGACACTAAATGGTTTGGTGAGGTAATCGTCTGCACCTAGCTCGAGCCCAAGAATTTTATCCGCTTCCTCTGTTCGAGCGGTGAGCATCAGGATTGGAACCTGAACGTTTTGCTCTCTTAGCTTTTGACAAATACTTAGGCCATCCATGCCTGGCAGCATCAGATCCAGAATGACTAAATCCGGCCCTTCCTCGAGAATCATTTTCAAGCCAGTGACGCCATCCTCTGCGAGTTTCACCTCGTAGTTGAGGTGACTCAAATTGATAGTAAGCAGGCGCGAGATATCAGGGTCGTCTTCGACGAGATGAATGACTGACTTTTGTTCCGCAGTATCGTTCATCGCAATATTGCTACCTTATTATTTATCTCACGAGAGTCTGGCTAGGGCGCGCGAAATCGCCACATCCCTAGTAATACCATCGGAGTATGAGGGTCAGAACTAAACCGCAAGAACAAGCTCTAGATTTAGAGGAAAGTTTCTAGCCCCCGGCGCATGCTGCAGCAAAATCTGCTGAGAAGCTCCGCGATCTCTAAGCGGCCTTATCGAGCGAGGGGCGAGTGTGTTTATCAAGCTCTGAGGGGTGCAGGTTTGAATCGATAAACCATTTAAAGGGGGGTGGGGGACGGCGATAGAGTTCAATCGGTATGCGGTCCCGAATTTTCTCGTGATACTTGGGAAGTTCAGACCAATGAATGCCCATCTTTACATGGTGTGCGGTGTGGTAACCGAGATTTCCAGTGGCGATGTTGTACCACTTTTCAACGATGTTGTAGGAGGCTTCAAATTCGTTTTCTGTTTCCAATCCGGCATGATGAAAATACGTGTGCCAGGCAGTGTTGTAGAGAGTTACCGCCATTGGTATCGCAAAAATCACCAAGGCGTTGAACCAATTTATCGCAAACAAAATACCAAGAGTGAAAAGCAGCAAGCTTCCGCTTAAGAGAAAAGTCTTAAACTGTCTCGGGAAGAGCGGTCCAACTTGGAAACAGCGGGGATAGGCGGTGAGTGCTGTGATTAAGGAATAGCGAAATTCGCCCATTTTTTTCCCCTGCGCATCTTTCCAACGAGATTCGTCTGCTTCTTGATCAAGGTAGTGCTGATGATGGCCAACAACATGATGCAAGACCCAGGCATGGCCACAGATACCCGTTTGCAAGCCATACATCAGGTCGAGCACGCGATTCATCCAGGGTTTTTTTAATGTGGGCACATGCTGGTGATGATGATTGTAGGAGGAGACTAGACTTTTTGGCAGTACGCCAATTAAGGCCCAAAGAACAACCAGCCACTTATTTGCAAGAAGGAAGAATGCGGCGAGGTCGCAGGCAAAGAATAGAACAAAGATTAGCAGTGGTAACTTGTCGCTCTGATAGCGAAAATTTGACATTTTGCTGACGTCCTTCACGGGCCCCAAGAATTTTTTACAACTCAAGGCAATTAATTGCGATCATGAGAATATTTCCCTGTCTTGACTCGTCTGAAACTGAGGGAATTTGATAAATTTATTGCTACCCGAGTTTTTCACTGTATAATTTAAGTAGTCAAAGTTAATGGGAATACTACACAAATTGTATTGCCCTGCATAACATCAATAGCAGTTCCAATAGAAGCTAGAGACAGCCTCCTCCCCCCAAATTGCGCAGAGGCTTTTTACGTACGTAATTAAAGTGCAAGGTTATGAAGAAACTACTTTTTTTAAGCGCATTCAGTTTATTTTTCACATTCAGTACCGCAAGCGCTCAAGTCCAACTGGGAGATTTCAATGGTGACGGGACCTCTGACCTTTCAGTTGCTCTCGTAAATCGAACGGCCGGTACGACTGCCTGGCTGACTCGCACCGGAGATTCGCTTGCCCCTGGATTTTGGACGTGGGCTCTGCCAGGTGATGCACTGGTCTCAGGACATTTCTTTGGCGATGGTCGTTACTACCCAGGAATTGTCTATGTGCGTTCAGTGCAGGCGCCACTTGAATGGTATGTAAAAAATCCACAAGGGACGGATACCTTTTTCCACTATGGTCTTCCAGGCGACTCCGTTCCGAACCAAGCAGATTTAGACTGTGACGGAGTAACTGATCTTATCGTCGCCCGAAATGGAAGCGCAGGAAAATTTCCTGGCTTTCGTCTTTGGTATACCGCGCTTAGTTCCGCGGGGGGTGCGATTCAAGAGTCAGTCTTTGGTTTGACCACAGACCGCATTGCCGCCATCGATGTCGATGGTGACGGCTGCGCCGAGCAAGTTGCACTTCGAGGCGACTCCTATACGTGGTTTTCCAAAAAGCTTTTTGAGCCAGAGATTACCGTGGTGCAGTGGGGTCTTCCTGGCGACAAACCATTGCTGCCGCAGGATACTAATAACGATGGTACGCCTGACTATATAATTGTGCGTCCAACGGGTGCTGGCCAAGTCGCGTTCGTTCGAACTGGGGCGGATAGCTTTGAAACCCATCAAATTGGTAGCGACACCGCCGTGCCCATCGTGGGGAGATTTACCTCCCGAGGAAATTTCTTTGCATGGACAGAGCGTGCCACAGGATTTACGGCAATAAGAAACGCCAATGACCGCGATAAGGTATTTCCATTTACCATCGCGTCTAACGCCATAATCCGGCCTGATGGAACCGTGGTGCAACCAGATGATGATGCCCGTTTCTCTGCTGACCCCGCAGCGCCGACTCCAACACCTGGACCAGGTGGCTGTAATGTCACGACAGATTTCCAAGATGGTTCAGGCGGAGGCGCCCTCTGGAAGCCAGTATCAGACAATACTCGCAACCCGGTGTTCTTGCTGCCAAGTCGGTACTGGTCTGGCAGCTCTGGGGTGAACAATATTCAAGTGCTTGGTAGAGAAGGTAATCTGCTCACGAACGGTTCACGACGTACGTGCTGCCCCAACGGCGGGCGCGCTCACTTCGATGTTCCGCAACGGGCTTCAAGCCTCAACGCATCAGCACCGATCACGGTTCGCTTGACGCTCAACGATGGCTCAACGGAGTGTCGAGTGGTGCCGATTCCAACGAATCGTTACGACTGATACTTACAGGTAGTCTAAGAGAGCCTCGTTACCATTGTGGTAGCGAGGCTTTTTTTATGCCGAGACTAAGCGTGGCGACGCTCAAATTCGCTAAGAAACTCTGCAAGTGCGTTCGCGCTTGCGAGAGGAAAGGCGTTGTAAATACTCGCTCGAAATCCACCTACGCTACGATGCCCTTTGAGGCCACTAAAACCAGCCTCTTCCGCCGCATCTAAAAACGTTTGCTCAAGAGAGGAGTCTTGTACACGAAAAGTAACGTTCATTAGTGATCGCGAACTTTTCTCGGCGTATGTTTCGTAGAAATCAGATTTGTCGAGAGTGTCGTAAATTACCGCCGCCTTCTGCTGATTTCGCGCATACATTTCCTTCACGCCACCAATCTTTTTTACCCACTTTAGAGTTTCTGCAAGCACATAAATTGGCAGACAGGGAGGAGTGTTGAGTAGAGAGTTTGTCTCGCTAAAGCTCCGATAATCGAGCATCAGGGGTAGATTTTCAGGAATGCGTTCGAGCAAATCTTTACGAATGATCACGAGTGTCACTCCTGAGGTGCCAATATTCTTCTGGGCGCCAGCGTAAATGAGCCCGTATTTCTCTAGCGCTATTTCGCGGCAGAGCAGATCAGATGATGCATCGCAAATAAGCGGCACTTCGGTAGGGCAGGGAGGTTCTGAAAAATACTGCGTGCCGTAAATGGTGTTGTTACTGGTAAAGTGAAGATATGCCGGGTCCTCAGAGAGTTGAATCTCCTGCGGTAGGCAACGATAACCATGCTCTTTAGAACTCGCTGCAACGTGAGTTGTGCCGAATTTTTTTGCCTCCTTCAGTGCCTTTTCACTCCATACCCCGGAGAGTATGTAGTTGCCACTTCGGGAGCCGAGCAGATTCATCGGGACCGCGGAGAACTGGTTCGTCGCTCCCCCGGTCATGTAGGCAATCGCGTACTGCTCACCGATGTGGAGTAGCTCCCGAAGAGTCGCGTTTGCCTCTTCAAGTATTCCTTCAAACAGTGGACCTCGATGAGAGAGTTCCATGACGCCAAGACCAGAACCTTGGTAGTTAAGGAGATTCTCACGGATCGTCTCAACGACCTCCACCGGCAACACCGCGGGGCCTGCACTTAGATTATGAATTCGATCTTTCAAGAGTGTTATCTACTCCTTGGCCGAGACGTCCTCGAAACGATGTACCAGTAAACCGGAGCGCAACTTTGGCTCAAACCACGTTGATTTCGGTGCCATCATTAAGCCAGCATCAGCGATGCGAAATAGTTCGTCAATCTCCACATGATGAAGCGAGAATGCGCAGTACGCTTCACCGGAATCGACTAAGCGCTCAAGTTCCTCGGTTCCCCTAATTCCACCGATAAATTCCACGTTTTCACTTGTGCGCGGGTCCTCAATGCCAAACAGCGGTGCAAGCACTTCTCGTTGTAACAGACTGACATCAAGTGCTTCGACCGGATCATTGAGTAGTCGGTCGACGTTCTCCCGAGCGAGGAGACTGTACCATACCCCAGCGAGATACATTCGGAGCTGCCCCTTCTTCTCTGGACGAGGCGATGCTCCAGGCTCAAGTTCGAAGCGTTCGCTTAAGCGGGCGAGAATATCCTCTTTCGATAAATCACTACTCTTAATGATTCGGTTGTAAGGTAATATTTGCAGCTGATTGTCGGGAAACAATACGGAGAGAAAGTAGTTATAGGCTTCTTCCCCGGAGTGCGCTTGATTGGCCTCTTTCAGGCTTGCCCGCGCTCGCGAAGCGCTTGCCGCGCGGTGATGGCCGTCTGCGACATAGGTGCAGTCAATTTCGGCAAATAGCTTGCAAATTTCAGAACTCTGTTGCGCCTTCCAGATTCGATGCGCAACACCGTCCTCTGCTGTTACTTCGCAGTCAGGTTCTCTTTCTGTTTCTTTCTCAACGAGAGCGTCTAGTACGTCACGATGTTTGTAGGTGAGAAAAACTGGACCTGCGTGCGCCCCAAGACTTAAGACATGACGAGTACGGTCATTTTCTTTCTTTGGTCGTGTTTTCTCATGGAGCTTGATTACGCCATTATCGTAGTCATCAACGGCGGAACAGCAAACCACTCCTGTCTGAGTGTGTGCTCCCATTTGTATTTGATAAAGATATACACTCGGCTCGCTGTCCTCTTGGAATACGCCATCACCAATAAGTGCCAAAAAATTATCCCGTGCTCGTTGATAGATTTCATCTGCGTAGGGAGAGGTGTCTTCAGGAAATTCAATCTCACTTCGAATGACTCTCATGAAGCTATGGGGTTTGCCGTCTGCCAACGCTTTGGCTTCAGCGGTTGAAACGACGTCGTAGGGAACGCAAGAAACTTCTACCGCTTTATCGGCTGAAGGACGAAGTGCACGAAATGGGCGAATGATTGCCATGAAGTTTAATTCTCTCTGGTTGTATTGTGAAAGCTAGTAGCGCCGTTTCCCTGATGCTTGATTGCAGTTGTTTGAATCAGCTCAATGTGTATTCGCAAGGGGTAACGTAGTGTAGACAGTATATAACGGGACTAAAAAGCGGACGCAACCGCTAGAGGGATTTCCCAACTGAAAGTTAGGAAATAGTAAAATCCGCAGTTTTTATGGGGGAGAACGGCAGGGCCTTAGGGCCCGTATTGCTTCAGGAGCTGTTTAATTGAGTCACGCGTTTTGGGGTCAACGTGCTTGAGCATCTGGTCGAGTTGCTTCGAGCCTTTCGGATCTCGAGCGGAGCCACCTAGAAGCTGCTGTAAAAACATATCGGCCATTTTCTGCATCTGCATCATTGGATCTTTGTCTTGGAGATTCTGCGCCTGAGCGAAATCGCGCTTTAGATCTTGTCGTTCCTTACTACTCAAAGGAGTAACATCGGCGGGGTCGCTGGCAACATGAGAGGTGTCGATGGTGTCTGACTCATCATGGTTGATAATCAGTATGCGAGGTCCAACGCCACAATCGCGATGATCGTTAGGTCGGGCCGCATCGTTGCCTGCTATCATTCTTTTGCCGCCTGCATCACAGGTGCTTACTGAGGAGAGCTTACCGCAAGGCTGGTAGCCTTGAAGCTTAATATTTGCGCTTGCCCAGCGTTCGTGTCCGCTCTCTTCATTGCACCATTTGATGATTCTATTTTCCGGTCGTGCAGGCGGATGCTCAAGCTCAGCAGAAAGGCTCCACTGCTCTGCAAGGCAGGGCGTTGCCAGGCAGAAAAACAACGCCATAGTAAGCAGTGAAAGTCGCGTATTTGCTAACAGCACAGACATCTTCCGACTCTATAAAAAAAGAAACAGTGAGAGATAGAAGGGTCGACATAAACTGCCTGGCAGATTAGGGTTTTTCCCAAAAATCCTCTGCTTGGGCGAAGAAACGCAAGTAGCAGAGAGCAAATAGTTCGTGCGTTTTTCTGAGTAAATGACTAATAATGTTACCTTATCTCCTCGAGTGACCATTACAGGGGTATGGATAAGGAGCAGAAAAAATCGCCGATGGCGGAGGATTGGGATAAGGATGCCTTTCCCACATCTGCCAAACCTGTCTACCGCGCTGCAGCGGTTCTCATCTTACTTGTGCTCACGCTTTGCTACGCAGTGTATCAGAGCTCGGAGCATCCCGAGGAAGCGCAAAAAGAAAATAAAAAATTAAAAATCGAATCGAAGTTACTCGCTGACGAACAACTCATTGAATAGCGAGCTCTACGTAGCGCTTCCGCTCTTTTCTTTACGAAACACGAAATACCAAACAAAAAGCAGCGCGGGAGCTATCCAAAAGAAACTACTTTGATTAGAGCCTTCTCTGAAGGAGCTTAGAATTGCGGCAACTTGGATTCCAACTAGTGTAAAGAAAACAAGAAGGCGCTCGTGGGGCCTAAACCCTTGCTGGTAACTGCGTGCAATAAGTAGCGACTGGAGTACTAATAAGACGCTAAGGTCATAGAGCCAACCATAAGGCGCAAAGCATAAAGAAACTGCCAAGACCGGAGGCAGAAACCTTGCCCACGAGGGCGCAGGTGGGTAGCGTTTCCAAACAGTGAAAGCCAGCGCGAGGCCAACAAGCGGCACGATCCACATCGGCCACAACGGGGCACTTCCCGTGGTGCTATGAAGTAGCTCTCTGAAAAAGCCTACGAGTGAGGTAGATTTCCAAGCAGTAACGGGAGTGAGACCGAATTGACTTGTCTCTGCCGTAAGACTCTCCAACCACTGTCGCAACACGCTAGAGGACACGGCCATGCAGGTAAGGGGCAGCGCAAGAAGACCCAGTACAATGCCTTTCAGGAGGTTGAATTCTCTTCTCTGAATAAGAAAAAGCAAACACAAAGGGCCTGCAACTAGAAACAAATGTGGCTTGCAGCTTAAAGAGGCAGCGACAATTCCAGCTAGAAAATGTCGCTGCTTTTTTTCTAGCCAGAGGAATAGGCAGACAGCGAATAAAAGGAAAACGGAGAACTGACCCCAGAGCAAATTCTCCCAAATAGGGAAAAATAGCACCGCAGCAACTCCCATCGCGTAGAAACCCTTCCGTCCGCTGGGGTAAACGGACTGGAGGAAAAACAGCGCCGAGAACAGCATCAATAGGTTGCTGACAAACCAGACCTTCGCTGAAAGTGCGAACGGTAGCTCTAGAACAGGAGCCATGAACAACAAGGTCCAGGGGGGAGCGCGGAGTATTACCCTGTTCTCCGGCAGGCCTAAACGAACATGTTCACGGATGGTTTTTTCGGCATCGTAGGGATTCTCTCCGGCGCGAAGTAGATGCCAAGCGGTCCAGTATTGAATGAAGTCAGCGGTGCCGGGTTGCGCTGCCGCATGCTCAGTGTCGGCACTCGTTATCGCTTCGCCTACTGTAGTAGCAGGGCAACTCTGTGGTACTGCGAGAAACAGCAGCCAGAGTAGATAGAAAATGTAGCGAAATTGCCTATGATTTTTAGACACTTAAGCTCCTTTTGTCCCGAAGGCTGAGTTTGACAACTGAGCATTCCACTAGTAAAACACAATCCTCACCAAAGCGACCACTTTAAGGAACTATTGCGGCACGATGAATTACAAGCTCAACTACTGCGCTTGGGGCCATGACCCAAGCAGATCACTGCCTGCCGCGTCTCGCCAAGTTATCTCCGCATGTGTGCATTTTGTCATCTCAATTCCGGTGTGTCCTGAGGCATGAGTATTCGGCAGTACATACAGTCGTTTTTATCTGACTTCAGACAAGAGAGTTTTGTCCCAGGCGATGCCGACCTGCCGGTTGGTAGTATCCAAATCGAGGGAGTGACGAAGCGATTCCGCAAGGTCACGGCATCAAAGAAAAGTTACACCACAGTAAAATCAGACTTCATGAGCTGGTTGCGAAAGCGGGAAGAAAACGAAGTTAGTCACTTCTACGCTCTTCGAGACGTGTCCTTTTCAATTGAGCCGGGCAGTTCGCTGGGAATTGTTGGTCGTAACGGTTCGGGAAAGTCGACTATCCTCAAACTCATCGCAGGTATCTATCATCCGGATCAAGGGCGTGTTGGAGTTCGAGGGAGGATTTCAGCGCTCATTGAGCTAGGCGCAGGATTTCATCCAGACTTTACTGGTCGAGAGAACGTGTTCCTCGGCGGAATTATGTATGGCCTCTCCCGGCGTGAAATCGAGCAGCGATTCGATGATATCGTGCGTTATGCCGAATTGCAGCACTGCATTGATGACCCAGTTCGAACCTATTCTTCAGGAATGTATATGCGGTTGGGATTTAGTCTCGCCGTGCATACTGACCCCGACATACTTCTCGTCGATGAAGTCTTGGCGGTGGGAGACGCTGCGTTCATCAACCGCTGCCAGGAAACAATCAGTGAATTTCGACGCCGCGGGAAAACCTTAATTTTTGTCACGCATGACTTGTCTTCAGTATCGCGATGGTGTGATGACGCGATTTGGCTTGATCAGGGTCGGGTGCGGGAACGTGGCGAGCCACGATACGTAATCGATAAATATCTCTCTTGTGTTCAAGATGCCGAGCAAGAAGCTCTCGAACTCCGCAACCAAGCACCACTTGGAGAAGAGAATCTTCCCCTTTCTCAAGACCCACGGGATGATGCTCGAGGGAGTTCTCGCACACGTTGGGGAAATCGACATGTTGAGATTCTCGAAGTCAGCATGCTCAACGAGAAAGGTGAGGCGAAGTGGTTATTCCATAGCGAGGACCAGATTCGCGTACGCGTGCGCTACCAGATCAATAAACCAGTTCAAGATTTGGTATTTGGCGTGGGCATTTTACGAGCAGATGGAACCGAGATACATGGCTCGAACACCGAGATAGACGATGTGACCCCGCCACTTCCTGGCGAAGATGAGACCTTGCCGCAGCAAGGAGTCTATGAGTATCTCATTGCCCGAAACGGATTGCTTGAAGACTCGTACTATCTTGACGTTGCCTCTCACTCACTCGATGGCCTGCCGTATGACTACCATCATCGGCTCCATAGCTTCTCTGTTCGAGCGACAAAAAAGCACTCCGGTATTTACAATCCACCGCATGAGTGGATTTTTCAATCAAACGATGCACAAGAAGAGGTGGATAAGAATTCACCTGAGCTTCCGGTTGCGCAGCGGTCTCGTGGATAAACGATGCGAAGAATAGTTTTAGAAATTTGGAAATTCCGCGCCCTGCTTTTTGCCCTTATCGGTCGACATTTGACGGCAAGATATCGTGGGTCATTGTTGGGCTTTGTCTGGTCGTTTCTCAATCCACTTTGCCTTATCGCGGTCTACTCACTCGTGTTTCAGTATTATATCCGCTTCGATAGTGTGGAGCATTACACGCTGTTTCTTTTTGCGGGCCTTCTGCCATGGATCTGGTTCTCCAGTGGCTTGCTTGAAGCAACGGCGTCAATTAGTAGCGGTGGTAGTTTGATTACCAAAGCACTGTTCCCCGCGCATATCCTTCCGCTCGTCTCAGTATTTACTAACTTAATGCATTTTCTCTTCGCCATTCCGCTGCTTGTTGGCTTTATGCTTATCTCAGGACTTGTTCCCAATGCGAGTTTTCTCGCCTTGCCCTTTGTCGTGTTAATCGAAGCTCTATTTCTGGTCGGACTAAGCCTCGCACTTTCTGCTCTTAACGTGCGCTTTCGTGACGTGCAGCATATTCTTGGCAATATTATCACGCTGTGGTTTTTTCTTTGCCCGATTCTCTACCCAATCGAGAATGTCCCAGAGGCGTTTCGTTTTACGATGCTGTTTAATCCAGTGGCGCAGTTTACTGAGATGTATCAGTCGATTTTCATTGATCGCACGTTCCCATCAATTTCCATGATGTTGATAACCTTAATCCTCAGTTGTGGCGTGTGCGTGCTTGGCGCGCGAGTGTTTAATCACTATCGCGATGAATTTGCGGAGCTAATTTAATGCGGATACATCAATTTGTTCATACGCTGAACTACGGTGATGCAATCTCAGGCGAGGCACTGCTCATTCAACGCATTTTGAGTGAGATGGGTATCTCTGGCGAGATATACTCCGTGAATACGCATGAGCGTTTGCAGGGCGCGACAAAAGACTGGCGTAGTTTTAGCGCTCCAAGTGATGACGAAGCAACCGCAGTGCTCCTTCATTACTCTATCGGCTCTCCGCTCAACGCAAAGTTACTTGATACGCCAGGAATTCTCCGTGGCTTGATTTATCACAATCTCACCCCGGTGAAGTGGTTTGCGCCCTACAACTCCGTGGTCGCGGCAAACCTCGCACTGGGTACTGATGAGCTTCCTCGCTTACTCCCGCAGATGGACATTGTGCTCGCGGATTCGGCCTACAATAAGTCAGAGCTGGACGCGATGGGCTGTGAGCGCTCGAAAGTGCTCTCCTTGGTGCTTGATCAAAAGAAGTGGGGTGTCGCGCCAAATCCAGGAATTGTCCGAAACCTTACGGGGGCAGGAGAGAAGAATCTTCTCCATGTGGGCCGTTTCGCTCCCAACAAATGTATAGAAGATATCATTAAGGCCTTCTATTTCTACCATCACAAGATAGAGAAAAAGAGTACCTTGTGGCTCATCGGATCTGATATCGATACCGAGATCTACTCTTTCGAACTTCGGCGTCTTGTCTCCGAACTGCGGTTAAAACATGCAGTGCGTTTTGTCGGCAGCGTCTCAGACTGTGAGCTTCGAGCGTTTTATGAAAACGCCGATCTCTATCTTTGTATGAGTGAACACGAGGGGTTTTGTGTGCCTCTTCTTGAGGCGATGCAGTTCGGTGTGCCGGTAGTCGCTTTTTCTGCTACCGCCGTGCCAGAAACTCTCGCTGACGCCGGCTTCTTGCTGAAGGAGAAAAATGCCGCAGAAGTTGCAGAGTTAATCAATCAGATCCTGTCAAACACAGCACTCCGAGAAGCTTCCGTTGCCCGCGGGAAAAAGCGTGCTGCAGAGTTTAGTGAAGCGCGCTTTGCCGAGGACCTGCAACGAACCCTCATTAATCCGCTCAAGCAAGGCTTCTCCTCCAGGGCAGCAGGTGCAGCGCGGATACAAGCGGGGCAGGGTGTCGCTGACCGCGGCTGAGGTACGTGATGCGAATTGGTTTAGATCTTCGACCGACAGAGATTGGTTTTAAGGCGCATGCCGGGCGTGGAACTGGTCGCTACACCTTGGAGTTAGTTCAGGCGATGCAGAGTATCGCTGATGAGTTCGATAACTCGCTTTCTCTTATTCCCATCCACAGCCAGGATATTCTCAAAAGCGGGATGGATGAGGCTTTAGTAAAATATCTTCCGCTTGGTGCGCGGACTTTTGAATCTCAGTATCTTTATCCTCGCCGACTTTCGCGACTCGATGTGGATATGCTCCACTTTTTCTCTCATGGTGATGCCCCCGCTCGTGCGGTCGTGCCACAAGTGGTAAGCGTGCTCGACCTTATCCCGCTCAAGTTCCCCGAACTCTATCGTGCCGATAAGCCAAATGCTCGCTTTCGATTCGCACGCTGGTTGGAATACGAGGCAATACGAAACTCAGTTGGAATTATCGCGATAAGCGAGTGCACGAAGGCCGATATTGTCGAGCTTCTTGGTGTGGCGCCAGAGAAGATAGCCGTCACCCCTCTTGCGGTCGCGCCGTCTCTGCTTGAGACTGTTGCCGAGCATCGGCAAGCAAGCATCTCCGTGGAGCAGCACCGTCAAAGGCTTGGTTTGCCATTAGAGGAGGATCTCTTGCTCTATGTTGGCGGAATTGATCCAAGAAAGAATATCCCCTTTCTTTGTGAAATGCTGGCGGAGTTATTGCGAAATCCGACGGGGACGAGAAAACCAAGGTTGTTGCTTGCGGGTGCCTACGAGAAAGACGATCAGTATCCAAAGCTACTGAAAACAATTGCAGAGCTAGGCGTTGCGGAGCAGGTCACGTTCTTAGGCTTTGTTCCAGACAGTGACCTCGTTGCCTTGTACCAATCAGCGGACCTTTTTCTTTTTCCAAGCATGTACGAAGGATTCGGCTTTCCTGTGCTTGAAGCCATGGCTTGTGGAACGCCGGTAGTTGCGGCAAGAAATTCTTCAATTCCCGAGGTCGCTGGAACCTCAGGTGTGCTGCTGCCGGATACGGATGTCCCTGCCTGGGTAAATGCAATCGCAGCGCTGTTGAAACGACCCGAGGCGAGAATGGAGTTGGCTGAAGCGGGTCTTGTTCAGTCACGACGATTTTCTTGGGAAAAGACTGCGAGGGCAACGCTTGAGGCCTACACCCGTTTTGCACCTCAAACGTATAGGGAACAAATGCAGGCGCAACGCAAGTTGACGAAAATTTCAGGAACTCGAGCATCATCGTGAACCTTGCAAAGAAAGCTCCTGAGCTGGAGCCAGAAACTATGAACAAGACAAGCGCCAGCGGCAAAGCCATCTCCCTGGGCCTTCTACGCTCTTGGGCTGATTATCTTGTTAGGTCTTGCGCTACGAGTGTTTCAGCTCGTGGTGAGTGATTTCGGTATTGAATCCGATGAGGCAATTGTTGGATTGATGGCGAAGCACATTAGCGAAGGAAAAGACTGGCCCATTTTTTACTATGGCCAGCACTACATGGGCAGCCTTGAGGCGATTCTCACGGCGGGATTCTTTACGTTTCTGGGCAGATCTCCCGCGACGCTTAAACTAGTCCCACTGCTTTTCTCCCTGCTACACATCGCTTTCGTGTATGCCCTTGCCAGTCGCTTTTGTGAAAAGAAGTATGCACTTCTGGCTGCACTCCTTGCTGCCGTTGCCCCGAGCACGCTCATTTTATGGAGTGCCAAGGCGCGAGGCGGCTTCATTGAGCTGGTAACTCTCGGTACGCTTTGTCTCCTGCTGACCGTTGACTTGCTCGGTCCTAAGAGCTTCTCGACGCGTAAGCTTGCAAGTCTTGGATTTTTGCTCGGTGTAGGATGGTGGGTAAATAACCAAGTGGCCTTTTACATGGCTCCTATCGGACTCACACTCTTAGTGGTGCTGCCGTTTTCTATCGGTGTTCGTGCCGCGTTCAAGAGTTTTCTGATTGGTTTGACCAGTTTTTTTGTTGGTGGCCTGCCATTTTGGTACGCCAACATTTTTCTTGAACCAAAATGGGCAACATTTGATGTGTTGTTTGCGGGTAGTGGCGAGGTAAATACCTTGGCGCACTTCCAAGGGCTGCTCACAGAAGCGCTACCGATATTGTTAGGCGCGCGACGGTTCTGGTCAGATACTGATGTGTTCCCTGAAGCGAGTATTCTCGCCTACGTGGCGTATGGGGCTGCCGCCCTGCTCTTGCTCCTCGAAATAGTTCGTCCCTCTTTCTTTCGAACCAGCGGTAGTGAGAGCGAGGTGAAGCGCTCTCGCCGGGCACTGATACTCTTACTGCTCTTTGTTGTCTCGACCGCGTTTATCTTCTCAAGAAGTAGTTTCGGTTGGTTGTCGCGAGCGCCTCGCTATCTTCTGCCACTCTATTCTGTGCTCCCTGTACTAGTTGCTGTTGCGCTCTCACGTCTTTTTTCGCTGAGGAATCTGCTGGCCACTGTCGCGGGGTTAGGTCTTTTTCTGACTGTGATTTGCTTAAATGTCGCCTCGAATTACCTCGGAGGCTTCGCCAAACCTGGGCAGCCCTCGGTATTTCGTGGGCAGAGAGTGGCAGACAATCATCAGGAGCTCTACAACTGGCTTGAGCAGAAGGGCTACCAGCATATTGCGACGAATTATTGGATTGGTTACCGAGCGGCGTTTGAGACGGATGAAAAAATCCGCTTCACCCGACTTGGTCGACCGCGCTCACTCCGTATTGCTACCTATGAGCAGGGCATGCCCGAAGCAGTGGTGCTTGTTCCCTCTGAAGCTGCCCTCTATGAGCGACAGCTCAAGCAGTTCGGATTTCGCTACAATCGAGTAATGGTCAGCGGTTATGTCGTGCTTGATGAAATCCAGCGGGAGTATCCTCTTGGCGAGCTTATCCCGAGTTCAAACTTTACTATTCGAGCGAGTTCCAAGCCGGAATGGTTAGAGCGAATGTTTGACCAAGATCTTGAGACTCGCTGGGGTTCTGGTGCACCACAATCACCCCAGATGTCGCTTGAAATCGATTTTGAAGAGGCGAAGGAACTCACAGGCCTCACTCTGGAGTTCGGTCATTTCGTCCACGATGCCCCGAGAAGGTTACGGGTTGAAGGGCAAGATGAGGCAGGCCGTTGGTTTGAAATTGCGGATTTTAGTGAGACCAAGATTTTTTATGATTTAAGGGAGTCTGAGTTTGCCGAGATTCCCAGCACTTGGCAGATATCTTTTAAGCCGCAAAAGCTTAAAGCGCTTAAATTGCTTCAACTTGAATCGGCGGCAGTCTTTGACTGGTCGCTTGCCGAGTTGCGTGTGCATGGATCAACCAAGGGCGCTGTGAATACTGATAAGGAGAAGGAACAAAATGGGATTTAACTGCGGAATCGTGGGACTGCCAAATGTGGGTAAATCCACAATATTCAATGCCCTGACTGCGGCAGGAGCTGAAGCGGCGAACTATCCCTTCTGCACTATTGAGCCGAATACTGGAGTAGTTCCGGTGCCTGATGCACGGCTAGCGACCTTGGCCGAAATCGCGGGTTCTCAGAAGGTAATACCGACAAGTGTTGAGTTTGTTGATATTGCAGGATTGGTGAAAGGAGCACATGAGGGAGAGGGGCTTGGTAATCAGTTCCTAGGCCATATCCGCTCTGTTGATGCGGTTGTGCATGTGGTGCGCTGCTTTGATGATGAGAACATTACCCACGTTGATGGGAGCGTATCGCCTGAGCGAGATATTGATGTAATCGAGACTGAGCTGTTGCTTGCCGATCTTGCCTCAGTTGAACGTCGGCTGCAGCGAGTCTCACGCGCGGCCAAAAGCGGTGATAAAGCGCTTAAGGCAGAAGTAGAAGCACTGGAGCTCGCCAAAGGCTTCCTTGAGCAAGGTGTGCCGCTGCGCACCGCAGAGATCACTCCAGAGCAGCAAGAAGCTATCGCTGAGCTTGGTCTAATCACAAGTAAGCCGATGTTCTTTGTCGCCAACGTTGATGAGGCAAATGTCGCTGCTGCAAGTGATCCAAGCAGCAATCAATACGTCAGCGCCTTGCTCAGTGCCGCTCAATCTCGTTCCTCAGAGGTGGTAATTATCTCCGGGAAAGTAGAATCCGAGATCTCGCAGCTTGATTTAGAGGAGCGAGAGGCATTCCTGGAAGAACTGGGGCTAGAGAGCTCAGGACTCGATCGCTTGGCGATGCAGGGTTATAAGACCCTGGATCTAATCACTTTTTTCACCTGTGGGCCAAAAGAAACCCGTGCGTGGACCTGCCCACGTCACACCCTAGCTCCTGATGCCGCGGGGGTTATTCACACCGACTTTAGCACTGGGTTCATTCGAGCAGAGGTTATTAGTTACGATCACTACGTCAGCTCCAAAGGAGAGCAAGGTGCAAAGGAAGCAGGCCTGATGCGACTTGAAGG
>CAYGNZ010000015.1:0-16557 GCA_964351345.1 uncultured Bdellovibrionales bacterium
GCTTTTGTTTTCGCGCTGGCTTTTTTCTTCGCCGCAGCTTTCTTTTTCGACTTTGTCGCGCTGAGCTTTACCTCGACAACCTTCTCTTTTGCGCTTTTTTTCTTGGCAACTGAAGTCGCTTGTTTTGTATTCCGCTTCCGCGTTGAACCTTGACTACCTGCTTTCATTATTCTTCCTCTGCTTCGTGTTCTTTTTGTGCGTCATTCCGCACGCGCTCTGCCTCTGATCGCTGATACTCTTCAGCCTGCTGAGCTTTTCTCAAATCTTCTTCCTCCGGAGTCGAGCTTGAGACCACAATCGGTCGTGATCCAGATTCGCCTCCCTCCACAAATCCAGTCATCGCATGGGGCAGAACCTTTTTCAGGATCGACTTCATATCAGCCAACTGAAAATCAATTCGATCTAAGGTTGCTCCATCCTGCGCCACTTCGAGCTGCGTTGTGATGCGATCAATCTTTGTGGTGAGAAGAGTAAGTCGGTTGGTAAGAATATCGAGCTGTTTCTCGACCACGCCGAGTTGCTTAGCCGTGGCCAGACCCATCAAATGCACGATGCTTGAAACGGGCACATCTCGACTGTGCGACGGCGCTGTCTGTCGTGACTCAGAAAGTGCGGCCTTTGCTCGCTCAATTACCTCGCTTGCTGATTGCACTACCCCAGCGGCAGGGTCTTTCTGATCTTGTTCGCCAGATTCACTCTCTTCCGCCTCTGTTTCCTCAGAACCCTCTGAGGCATCTTCTGCCTCGAGTGCCTCGGTTACCTCAGCCTCATCGACCATCTCGATTGCCTTCTCGGTAACACCAAGCTCTTCATTCGCCAGATTCTCTTCCGACATAGGGGTACCAGCCTGCTCAGAACAGCCCTTCGAGAAAATCCATAAAGGGCTGATATCATTATCAAATATTGTATAGGTAAATTGCTAGGGAACTCACTTCTCAGCTAAGTTCTCTGCACTAAGATTGTGATGCCTTAACCACGGGAGTGGTTTCATCAACTTCTTCGCTGTCGAGCTGTATTAGGCGCACAGCTTCAATTCGGTGATTTTCTACTTTTTCTACTCTTATCACGACTTTAACCTGGTCTTCGGTCGAATCCTCTGCCTCATCCTCTTCGCCGGCAGCACCGTTGAGTAGCTGAAGAGCTGCGCCGTTCTTGGAGCTCTCCGCCTCTTCTTCAACAACCACCTCTCCCGAGTCAGCAATGGAAACCTCATCACCCCCTTCGGGCATTCGCCCCAGGGAAGTAAAAATGAAGCCCGCAATGGTATCGTAGTCACCTTCTGGGATTTCTAGATCAAGCCGATCATTGAGATCCGTGACCAGCATTCCGCCATCAACCACCACATCTCCATTATCATGCTCAACAAGCTCCAACTCGGGAGTGTCAGACTCATCGAAAATGTCGCCAACGATTTCTTCGATTAAGTCTTCAAGAGTCACAAGCCCGTCCACGCCTCCGTGCTCATCAAGCACGATCGCCATATGAAGCTTACGGCTTTTGAACTCATTGAGCAGATCATCAATGGGCTTTGTGCCGGGAATAAAATACGCCTGCCGCATAATTTTCGAGAGATGAAAGTCTGCCGCTTCCGGCTCGGACTTATGGGCGATGTAGGAGAGAAGATCTTTTACTAATAAAATGCCGTGAATATCGTCAATACCATTGCCGCTTATCGGAAAGCGAGAAAACCCTGTTTCTTCTACTCTGGCGAGCACCTCGGGCAGCGCCGCACCAATATCAACCGCAACCAAATCCGTGCGCGGTGTCATTACCTCTCGTGCCACGGTTTCTGAGAAACCAAACACTCCTCGGAGCATGGTCTCCTCATGCTCGTCAAAGATACCGTGCTCGGTGCTTTGCGTAACAAGTCGGCTAATTTCTGAGGCCGAGTGCATGCGCTCTGCCGTTTCAGGAACACTCGTGCTGAAAGGCTTTAGGATAAGATTTGCCAACTCAATTACGAGAAAAAGAATTGGTCGAAACACTTGGGCTGCAACAAACAACGGTATTGCAAAAACACGTAACGTGCTTTCTGGATTTGCCATCGAGATTGATTTTGCAACCATCTCAGCAATAACAATATGACTGAGCACGGTGGCAACGATGGAGATAATCACCGCAAGCGCTTGCCGCCCCAGCCCCCCGAAGCTAAGCGCGTAACTTGACTGCTCCAGTGAGATGAAAAAGACATACGCCAGCCAGCCCAGCAGAATCGAAGCGACACTTCGCCCGAGCTGACAAACCGCAAGACTAATACTCACCCGTGCAAGCAACCAACACGCTGCGTGTGAGGACCATCGCTTTTTCTTTCCCTCGACTTCAAACGGTTCGGTACTGCAGCGCAGTATCGCCAATTCCCCTGCGGCACAAATGCCATTGGTCAAGAGCAGCACTGCAGCGAGGATTAAATAGAAGTGGAGGGAAAACGAGAGTTCCATCAAAGGTATTGAAAGCTTCCTGCGCTACGTAATTATTTTGCTGAGACAGATTGCATGCCGGGAGTCTCCGCACGCCTCCGCAGACGCCGGGCGCGCGAAAGTTTCGCTCGAATCAGCTTGAACTGGATGTATGTATGGAGACCAATCGTAGGTGATCAGTAGGCTTCGACTAGGAGGTTCGTCTTTCACCTATATAGAATGACGGGATTTCTAAGGAACTGTCAAGCAGACACCTACAAAAATAGATACTATCTGTTGTAATTGCAGGCGCTTAAGCAAATTATCTCTGCTCTTCCACGAGTCCTCCCTCCGAGCCATTTTGGCCCCCTGGAGAGAAGTTACACCCTTTTCTGCCAAAGATTCGTTCTGCTAGAGTTTTGTGCATGGCTACAAGCACTTCCTTAGATATCGCAAACAGAGAAATCCTCTGGAACGTCTCCTCCACCCCAAACGTGGTGACCATGTATTTGCTCTTCGGCATCTCGCTCGTGGTTTGCCTCTGGGGATTCTGGCGTCGCTTTGAACTTTGGAGCGCGGGCACGACCGCCTCCGAGCGGCTGTCTGCTCCCCTGCGACGAGCGAAGATACTTTGGGACTGGGTGCTCAACCAGAAGGGCGTTGTTGCAGAGCGCAAACCGGGAATTTTTCACACCCTGATCCTTTGGGGATTCCTGGTGCTGCTATTTGCAACGACCATGGTTTTTATCGATCACGACCTTGGTATTCGTATTTATCAAGGACGCTACTACCTCGCAGTCACCCTCCTGGCCGATGTCTTTGGCCTGCTCCTCCTGATAGGACTGAGCTTGGCGTACTATCGCCGCTATATCGAACAGCCGGACCGCCTCCACAGTGGCTCAGGCGATAGTGTGATGCTGGGACTGCTTGTTGCCTTATGTGTGCAAGGCTTTTTGCTGGAAGCATTGCGTATCCACGCCACCGAGGATCCCTGGGCAATATACTCTCCCGTGGGCTACGTGCTCAGTTTACTCTTTTGGAATTTCTCAGAAGAGAGCAGCAGGTTACTTCACTTTGTCATTTGGTGGTTTCATGCAATCAGCGTATTCATCTTTATTGCCCTGCTTCCCTATACCAAATTTCTCCACATTTTCTCTTCGAGCGCCAATTTGTTTTTCAAGGAAATCGATCGACCAAAAGGCGCGCTGCGATATCCTGGAGATATCGAATCGATGATGGAAGAGATGCTTTCTTCTGAAGATGACGAAGAGTTCATTCTCGGCACTCCGAGCTTGAAGGAACTTAGCTGGAAGGCACGACTCGACCTTGATGCCTGCACAAGTTGCGGACGCTGTCAGTCGGTGTGCCCCGCCTACAATTCCGGCAAAGCACTCTCCCCGAAATGGCTTATCCTCGACACAAGAAATCACATGTTAAAGCTTCGTGCCGACGGCCATCTCGAGTCCGATGCTGAGGTGACTTCTGGGCTTCGCCAGCTCAATGCGCTCGATCGCGGGCTGCTTGATGACGTGCTCCTTGCCGACTTTAACGAGCCTACTCGTCGGCGAGCAGATAATGAGCTGGTGCAGAATGCGGCGCAGGCCGTCGGTGAGAAAACAGACGCCCGCCTTGCCGGCGAGGTGATGGACGAGGACGTCTATTGGTCCTGCACGACTTGTCGGGCATGCATGGAGGTCTGTCCTGTAGGCATCGAGCATGTGGATCACATTCTTGATGTTCGTCGCTCAATGGCACTGATGGACGGCAATATTCCGAGCGAGGCACAAACAAGTCTGCGTGCGATAGAAACTCGAGGGAATCCTTTTGGCCCGGCTGAGGAACGCGCGAACTGGAGTGACGGCCTTGAGATTCGCCTGCTTGAAGAGGGTGATTCCGTTGAGGTGCTCTATTGGGTAGGCTGCATTTCCGCCTACGACAAGAGAAAGCAAAGTATTGCTCGGGCAATGGTTGAAATACTCAATCGTTCCGGGGTGAGCTGGGGGATGTTGGGAAATAAAGAGCATTGCACGGGGGACCCCGCTCGTCGCCTCGGCGAGGAGAACCTATTTCAATCCTCTGCGAAGACCAACCTTGCCACGCTCCATTCCGTCTCGTTTCAACGCATCGTTGCGAATTGCCCCCACTGTTTTAACACCTTGAAGAACGAATATCCTGCGCTTGGCGCCCTCCAGGAGCAAACCCAGGTAGAGGTCGTGCATCACAGCCATTTCATCAAGGAACTCCTTGATGCGGGAACGCTGCAGGTGAATCAGGACGCAACGCAAGACATCACCTTTCACGACCCCTGTTACCTTGGTCGTCATAATGACAGCTACCAGGAGCCACGTGACGTCTTGGTCCAAATCGGCGGAGCAAAGCTTCGTGAAATGAAAGATTCAAAAGAGCGCGGAATGTGCTGCGGTGCCGGTGGCGGACATTACTGGTTTGATATGAAAGTTGGCGAGCGCGTCAATGTCCAGCGTGCAGAACAAGCCGTCGCCACCGGCGCTTCTACGGTGGCCACCGGCTGCCCCTTTTGTTTGCAGATGATGGAGGATGGCATGAAACTCGGGGGTCACGAGGAGCAGGTGGAGGTGCGTGACATCGCCGAGCTTGTTGCTGCCTCGCTTGTCTCCTAGGACTATGCTGCCCAAGCCCGATGCCCATATCGAGGTGCTCACGAAGCTCTCAGGCGAGCAGCAGCTCGAGCTATTTCAGCAAAACGCCTACGCCGAACTTTCCCAACACTACCTCTCCGTCCTTCACTACCTACAACGCTACCCCTTGCTGCAGTTAGGAGAAGAAACAAAAATTGCACTCAATCTTTTTATCGAACGCTTTCTCTTCTTTTTCTCACAGGCAAGCTTCGAACTCCCCGCCTCCGATGCAGAACGCTTTATTGCGGCCAATGCAAACATCGCAAATCTTACTGCTCTCTCCGAACTACAAACAACAGACGCCTATCTACAAAAAGTTGCGGTCCAAGAGAATGGACTTGCAAAGCTTCTCACGCTCTACTCTGCCCGAAACACTGTACGAATAGATCGTTCGGCATTGTTTCAACGTAACCCTCAGCTCGCCTCACGTTGGTATATGGCTTTTTTCGATACCTACACCAGCGCACTTGCCGACAATAACGCCCTAGAACATTTACGCATGCATCTTGAGAGTATCGACCCACGGATTGATCTCGGTCGGGCAGTGAATCGAGTGTACTTTGCCTGCACCTATATTGATCCAGAGAAAGACGCTGCGTTTAAACAGTTTATTAATACTCGCGTTCAAGAGAATCATCCGGTAACGCTCGAATTTGGCCCCGAACATAGGAACAACAAAATTGCCGTGTTCAGCGGCTGCTGGCGGAACACGCACGCGGTGTATAAAAATCAGTTTGCCTTCATCGAATCGCTTCGAGATGACTATCAGCTTACCTTTTTCCCCCTTCGTAACCGTCAAGACACTTCGCTCTTTCACAAAATCGACCATTCCTGTCGCGAGGGACCGCTGCATCTTGAGTCTTTTCAACGGGAGAACTTTGCCGCAGTGTATTTTCCTGATGTAGGGATGACCGAGCAAAGCATTATCCTGGCAAACCTGCGGCTTGCTCCCTTACAAATCGCATCCTTTGGTCACTCGGTGAGCAGTTTTGGCTCGAAGGTGGACTACTTCATTGCTGGAGAGGAGGTCGAAGACATTTCTCTGTGGCAAGAGAACTACTCCGAGCGCTTGGTGATACTACCAGGACTGGGGATGGTGAACTTGTTACCCGAGGTCCCTGCCGTAGTTTCTCAGGATGAAAGCGACGTCGTTCGTATCGCCTGCCCCTGGTCGGCACCAAAATGCTCTGCAGCGATTATTCAAACGCTAAAAAGAATCGTCGCACACGCTCAGCGCCCACTGCATTTCCTCTTTTTGGCAGGTGGTGGCGTGACACGAGCAAACGGTTACCTCCCTTTTGTGCGGCAATTGGAATCTACTCTGCAAGGGGCCTCAGTTGAAGTGCTCCCTCACCTTCCCTATCCAGAGTATTTAGAAAAGATCGGCCAATGTGATTTCGCTCTTGATTCATTCCATTTTGGTGGCTGCAATAGCGTGGTTGATGTCTTACTTCTTGGTAAAGCAATTCTCAGTCAACAAGGCTCAAAATGGTACAACCGAATCGGAGGAGCCCAGCTCAAACACATCGGGCTTGGGGAGCTGGTTCACCAAAGCGATGATTCTTACTGCGAGCAAGCCCTACGGATAATTAACGAACCAGGGTATCTGGCCGCGCTTGAAGAAAAAATACATGCCGCAGACATCGCAAACGGAGCGCTGTTTTCAACCCAGCCTGCAGTCGGCTTTAAGCGTGCAATCGACTACCTCATGGCGAATCATCATCAGCTCAGCAAAGAAAACACCCGTGCGCCTATCGAAATTAGTTTGAATCTCTCGGATTAGATAGAATTAGCAAAAAACTTCCCCCGATAAGGTGACGCTTGATGCATACTAAAGCATATCCCTAGCGAACCAGTATTTTTGAGTATTGCGTTTGATGAGAACAAACACGAAACGGGGAATTGTATCATGCCATCGCAAGCAACCGTACGTAACAACCGAGTGCTCAGCACAATATACTTTGTTGCTGCCCTAACGTTCTTCGGCGTAGCCTACTACATGGCTCGGACCTTTGAGATATGGTCCCCCTTACTGCTGACACTCAGTGCGGCAAGCCTGAGCATTGCCGTGCTCACCTTGCTGACCAAACGTCCGTTTATCACCTATCTAATTTGCGTGCTCACGTATGTATTTGCGATCCAGCAAAGCCTCTCAAGCCTACTCGGATCAAGTATCTATGACTCACTCGGTTTATTGTTTGCCTGCACGGCCTTCTTCTCGACTCCGCTGATTTATCTCTTAATCAAACAGTCGCAGATCAACTCTCAACATTCGCTTCGTGATACGCTTTTTACGCTGCCCACTTTCCGCAGTGACGCTGCGAAGAAAAGCGATACCCCAACCGCTGCAAATAGTTAGAACCTCAATCACGCTTGCTTCAGCTGCTCCGGCACGAGTGTACGTGCCGTCTGTGCCGCGATGAAATTCAACACCGGCGCGAGGTAACGCAGGCCTGGTGTAAACTGCAGCGCTCTTCCTCCCTCCGTAGCAGCAACATTTAGAATATCTCGAAGACTGAAGTCAGACTGCGCAAGTCGCTCTGAGACTCGGCGCAACTCACTCCAAAGTCCCGCAGAAAGCGTCGTTGCACTTTCTAGTACAGACGCAGTTTTTGGCGAAACCGCTGCAATCCCCTGCACGGCCAGCGAGAGTGGATCAAATACTGCTGCAATTTTTGCAAAATCTCCGAACGCCCCCCGGAGAAATGATCCAATGCCTCCACTCTTCTTGTAGTAGTAGGACACAGGAACGGTCTCACCTGTGGGCGTGTCCTTAAGCTCAAGAACATAATAGCGACGTCCATCCTTGATACGAATTCTATCACTCGGATTCTCCAAGAACTGTGCGAGTTCTTGTTCATATTCCGCAATGAAGTCATTCACCCAGCGGTCGATGTTCTCATTTGCAACTGAACTCTGATCGCTTCGCGCGGGGAGCTTACTGACTTCAATGCCGAGCGCGAGACTAATTTCTGCCAACTTCCTATTCTGTTCAGGTGTCAGCAAGGGGTTTCGCAGACGAACAAAGCCAAGGGAGCTCCAGGCCAGAAATCCGTTCTCACTATCTCCAAGCCCGCCGTTTCTTTCCGTCGCGGCGGATACCTCTTGTTGCCAGGCAGGACTGAGGAAATTCGCAACTCCTGCAGCTGCAATCTCTCCGGCTGACTTCGGTGTGGGCACATATGCGGCAATATACTCTTGGGTGATGTTCTCAAACGAGAGTTCGGCGTCTGCAATGGAGAGGCTTTGGTAGGGACGCTCGGCGAGCACTGCTGAGCCGAACTGGGTAGTGCTCGGTGCTTGCGCAAGGTACTGCGCTAACCGAGGTGCAAGCGGAGGAGAAGTGGTGGCAATCGAAGAAGTCATCATAGCAGGGACTCAGTAAAACGGTTTTTCTTCTGAACTAATCGCTGAGAGCGCCATTTAGTTGCGCTTTGCTGATAAATACTAGCCCAGGCCACGCGATCGCAGCTGATACCCTCAGATAATGAGTAGGAATTGCAATTACTTATTGCTTTCAATATCCAGGTTCACGATAATCACGCCACAAAGGTAAAGCGAAGTGGCCCGTTTCACCGATACTAGCAATGAATTTTGTCAGAGGAACCTGAGCGAGCATGCTGCGAGAATTCTCGCAGTAGCATCAAGAAAGGTTCAAAAAGGAGCTAGAATGTTTAAAAACATGGACCAATTCCTCCAGGGAGCAGCCACGCTAGAGGTTGATGTTTCTGGTCAGCTCAGTCAACGCGATTTACAAATAAGCACTGCCGCACTTTTGCTCCAGATGGCGCATGCGGATGAAAAACTTACCAATGGTGAAATTGATGCCATGGTAAGCACGATGGATAAATTATTTGTGCTCCAAGGGAATGTGGCGGGAGATTTACTCGAAGTCGCTGACTTCCTTCGTCGAGATCAAACTAAGCTTGATGATCTGCTCAAAGTCGTCAATAAGCGATTCGACGCCGCTCAAAAACAAACAATCGTCGCAATGCTCTGGAAAGTGATGAATGCAGACGGTTTTATTGACCCCTTTGAAGCGAATTTGGCCGCCGAGATCAGCATGAAGTTAGGGCTCAGTGTTGATGAGGTAAAAAAAGCTCAATCTCTCGCGGATACCGCACAAGTTTAAACTGAAGTCTAGGACCTTATTGATACACATAGCCGAGGAAGAAAAACATGGGTTTATGGGACGGGATAAAGGGTCAACTCCGATCGGTCATCGAATGGGAGAATGCCAGCAAAGATGCGCTCTTTGAGCAGTGGACCTCCAACGGTGATGAAATAAAAAATGCTTCAAAGCTAATCGTCAAACCCGGGCAAGGTGTTATCTTCCTCTACGAAGGAAAAATAGAGGCCGTCCATACCGAAGAGGGCATGTTTGATCTTGCGACATCGAACATTCCGTTTTGGACAACGATTACGAAGTTCATGCAGGCGTTTGAGAGTGAGCATAAGGTCGGCATTTACTACTTCTGGAAAACGCAGTTTCTCGACCAGAAATGGGGCACTGCAACGCCGGTGAAATACGACGATCCGGTGTATAAGTTTCCTGTGTCCCTACGTGCCCATGGAAACTTTACCTTCCAAATTACCAAGCCTGAATTCTTTTTTGTGCAGGTAGTGGGAAGTGAGAAGCTGTATCCTGTAGCAACGGCTCGCCGAGTAATTACTGATCGTTTCATTCAGGAGCTGAGCGACCTTTTTGCAGAAGCAGGGCATAGCTACGCTGAGATTGATAAAAATCGAAACGAACTCTCGGCAGCACTGAAAGAAAAACTCCAGCCCGTGTTCGAGCCGCTTGGCTTTACCATGAATGACTTCAGAATCGAGGGCACGGACTTCGACCAAGACACGCAAGCTCGTATCGCTAAAATCGCCGATATGACTGCTGAAGCCGAGGCGGCGAAACGGGCGGGAATTTCTTATGCAGAAATGCAACAACTCCATGCGCTTCGTGATGCAGCGAAGAACGAAGGTGGTCTTGCGGGAGCAGGAGTCGGGCTTGGAGCAGGAGTTGGGCTTGGCCAGGTATTTGCCGCAGGAATGGCTGGCAATATGGCACAGGGCAACGCCGGCGCTCCAGCCGCAGCCGCAGCCGCAGCCGCAGCCGATGAGAATAGTCCTACCGCACGATTAAAGAAACTCAAGGACATGCTCGATGCCGAGCTAATCTCTCAAGAGGAGTTCGATAAGAAACGAGCTGAAATACTCGCTGCCCTTTAGAGAAAATGAGTTCTCAAAACTATACTTGCCCATCGTGTAGTGCTCCGCTTGAAGTTGCGCATCGGTTTACCAAGCTCGTGATTTGTGCGTACTGCAACCAAGCCTCCTTGGTCACACCGAGCGGTCTTGATCCAAGCGGTGAGCAGGTCCCTCTGGCAGACTTCCCTTCTCGCTTTGCGATTGGCAAATCGGGCACACTCAATGGCGAGACATTTACGGTGCTGGGTCGTCTTCGCTACGGCTATGAGGGAGGATTTTGGGACGAGTGGTTTCTTTCATTCTCCGATGGGAAAAAGCGCTGGCTTCAAGAAGACGAAGGCGAACTGACGCTGTTTGAAAAAGAGTCGCTCACCGCTCCTGTGCCCGCTTTTAATGAGATCTCAGTGGGCTCACTACTCCCCGTGAATGAATTCAAGGTGTTTGTCACGGAGAAAAACAAAGCGAGTATTCGTGGCGGGGAAGGCGAGCTGTTTTTTACCGTGCAACCGGGAAGCACCGTGTATTGCATCGACGGCAACGCGGGAGGTGAACTCGTCTCCTTAGAGTTTAGCGATTCAGAAATTTGCTTTTCAAAAGGGAAAGAAATTTCACACGAATCTATCAATCTGGAAGATCAATGAAAATCGAGGCACTTCGTTGCTCAAAATGCGATTTGCCTTTGCATGTCTCTCCAAGAGATGGAGAGAGAATTACCTGCCCTGGCTGCGGAGCAGAGAACCACTTTGACTGGGACTCTCTCCAAGCGGACGCCACCGCCGCCCCGGATCGATTCAAACCACGCTCCTTTATCTCGCTAGGCGCTTCCGGCACCTACCAGGCAAAAGCCGTGGAAGTAATTGGGCGAATTTGCAAGTCGGCATCTATCCGAGAATGGGACCCTGAGGATAGTCGGTACTATACCGAGCCCTGGGATTTCGATGTCTGGGTGCTCGTAGATCAAGATAAAAAATACCTCTACCTCTCAGAAGACGCCGAAGGCTACTCCATCTCGGAAGCCTTCACCCCGAGCAATCCCGAAATTCCCGTCACGGGTGCTCAGCAGATGACGCTTTTTACCGAACAGCCACAGCAACGGGTGTTAGAGGAAGCCACGGTTACCACCGAGTATTTCGAAGGGGAGTTTACCTGGACCCCACGACGAGGAGCGCTCTCGAAGTATTTTGAATACGGACACCGTGGTCTAACCTATAGCGTAGAGTGGAGCCTCGCTGAAGATGGACAGGCAATTGAAGAAGTCGAATTTTTTAAAACTACCCCCCTGAGTAAGCTCCAAGTAGCAGAAATTTTCGGCGAAGAATCTGTGCTTGAGGAAGAACGACAGAAGCTCGCCGCTGCCGCGCAAGCAAAGAAGTGGGGTAAAGCCTTTTTTGCAGTAGGCGCATTTATGGCGCTCTTGTTACTCGTCAGTTTTTTCCAGAGCGGCAAGCTCCTCGCCTCCTACAAAGTTCCCTTGGATAAGATTGGCGAAGCGGGAGTGATTCAAGGCCCGATAGAGCTGAAACAAACAGACAGCGTCTACCGGATTGTGATTAGCACCAGCATTCCTGATAATTCCTGGGCATGGGCCGCCTATGAAATACTCGACCACGAGCAAGCGGCAATTAACGCCGTTGAGGGAGAGTTTTGGCGTGAGTCTGGGAGAGACTCTGATGGGCCTTGGTCAGAGCAGGACACTGAAACAGACGATTATTTCCGATTAAGCGAGGCAGGGAAGTACTATGTGCGTATTTTTGCAGAAGCGGGCACAGCCCGCACCGGAACGGTCTCGGTAAAAGTATTTGAGGGAATTACCCTTAGTCGCTACTACTTTTTAGTGATGCTGATGTGTTTTGGTTATGGCTTTGCCATACTGCGGTATAAATCGCTCAAGCCGTGGTATCTGATCGTGGGTATCCTGGCACTCGGTTTTTTCATACTCTCAAACATGGGCGATGACTAGCGATGAACGGACTATCAAAACTTTTTGCTGCAACGCTGCTCGCCTCTGCCGTAGGACTTCCCTACTTTGCCTCGACCCGTGGCTGGGGTGTGGGCACCGAGCGTAGTGCGCGCATCATGAGAGAACTGCAAAAAACATGTGTACAAAAAGATGCCTTTGGTAACTGCGCTCGAAGTCACCGCAGTTACTTCTACGGCAGGAGCCTCCGTGGAGGAGGCCCTCGATTCGGCAAGTAGCATAGAAACAATTAAGAACAAGGCCAACTGAGCAACATCAGCGAAAACGAACTTACGAAGGAGAGCCTCATGAAACTAAAATCTTTGCCCCTACTTTCCGCCCTGGCTGCATTCAGCTTCAATATGCTCAGCGCCTCTGCGGCACAGGCTGCGACAGTGGTCACTGGCGAGCCTCTCGTTGATGGCGTCGTACTGACCGTACTCTATAGTGTGGTGGGTATCATCATGACCTTTGTTGCCTACAAAGTGGTAGACTTAATCACTCCAGGCGATCTCTCTGCCGATATCGGTAAAGGCAATGTCGCCCTTGCGATACTCACCGGCTGCTTCGTCCTCGGCATTTCAATTATCATCGCAGCAGCAATTGTCGGCTAGCATGCGGGGCGGAGAAACACACACTCGCTCGCCTCATTGCACCTAAAGACTGTATGACAGAAGCGAATTCGACTCGCGACGCAAGGACTGCGATCCTGATTTTTGCAGTGCTCATCACCTCGTTCTGCGCGATTGTGTATGAGCTACTAATCAGCACCCTCTCTAGTTACCTCTTTGGCGGTAGCGTCCTGCATTTCTCTCTCACTATCGGACTCTTTATGAGCTTCATGGGAGTAGGCAGCTACCTTTCAAAGTACGTGGAAACAAAGCTGCTCGATTGGTTTGTCGGCATCGAAATTTTCATTGCGCTGCTGGGCGGATTCTCTGGGCTCCTGCTGTATGGTGCCTACAGTCTCACAGAATTTTACTATGCAATTGCTTTTTGCCTGATTGCCCTAATTAGCATCGGCGTGGGCATGGAAGTGCCGCTCATTACAAGAATTATCAAAGAGAATTCCCGGCTACAAGACGCCTTAGCCAATGTGCTTGCCGTTGATTATGCAGGAGCATTACTGGCCTCCATCCTTTTCCCCGTTATTCTCTTGCCCTATCTCGGCGTCATGCGAACCGCGTTCGCGGTAGGCATCCTGCACGTCATTGTTGCTGCATATACCTGCGTGGTGCTCGCAGAGATTCTACAACTGAAAAAACTTCACCTGCTCGCCTCCGCCGCCTCCGCGCTGTTGCTGCTACTGGGGTTTGCCTACTCGCTTTCTCTCGTCGGCATTCTGGAACAGTATCTCTATCAAGATCAGATTTTGTATTCGCAGCAATCGAGCTACCAAAAAATCGTCCTCACCAAACACAAAGCAGACACACGACTCTTTCTTGATGGCAATTTGCAGTTTAGCTCAATTGATGAATATCGCTATCACGAAACCTTAGTGCATCTCCCACTGCACCTCGTCCCTCAAGCCGAAAACGTCTTGCTCCTTGGCGCCGGTGACGGCTTAGCCCTACGAGAGTTACTGAAATACCAATCAATAAAAAGCATTACCTTAGTCGATCTAGACCCGGTGATTACGCAGCTCGCCAGAGAGAACAAAGACCTACGCGAGCTAAACGCAAACTCCCTGGATGATCCGCGCGTCACGATTTACAACCAAGATGCCTTTGAGTTTATCGCCAAGAACGAAGCGCTCTATTCCGTAATTATCGCTGACCTCCCTGACCCGAACACACTTAGCTTAGGAAAACTCTACACCAAGGAATTCTATACCCTCCTCCGCAAACGTCTCGCAGGCGATGGAGTGTTTATCACCCAAGCCACCTCACCCTATTTTGCTCGCCTACCCTTTTGGTGCATTCATCAAACAATGGAGGCCGCGTTCCCGCATGTGCAAGCTGCGCAACTCTATGTGCCCTCTTTTGGTATTTGGGGATTTCAACTTGCGATGAACCACTCATTTAGCTTGCCGGATACGGAATTTCGCGTGCCCACCCGCTGGCTTACCCCAGAGTTGGTCTCGGGCATGGAGCGCTTTGACGCTGATATTGCTGAAGTGCCAACCACGATCAATCGCTTAGATAATCAGACCTTAGTGGGCTACTACGAAGCAAGCTGGGAGGACTGGAACTAAAGATAGGGAAATGCTATCTTTAAGCTAATTAAAGCCGGAAGTTGCTCGGAATTGCGCTGCTCATCCGCGAATAGCTCCTGACAGTCCAGTTCTCTCAGATCTGATCGCCGTAGAATTCATGCCTCACGATACCTCACGCAAAGACTTCTCATTTAAGCTGCTCTGTCTTGCTGACCTACATCTCGGTCGTACTCCTTCTAAACTGCAATCCAGCCAACAACTTGAACAACTCTCTGAAGAAGAACTAGAACTTTGCTCGAGCGTGCAAATACGCAATCGATGCCAAACTCGACGCGGTGTTGCTTGCAGGCGATTTAGTCGATAAATCAAACGCTCTATTTGAAGCCTACGGCATTCTTGCCAAGGGAGTGCAAAGCCTCCTTGCGGCGGGGATACCGGTAATCGCTATCGCAGGAAACCACGATTTCGAAGCACTACCTCGTCTCGCCGCGGAGCTTGATGGCTTCACCCTGCTGGGCGCATCGGGGGACTGGGAGGAGGCGCTCATTGAAAATCGCTCCCAAACAAACCGCCTTCGAGTGCAAGGAGTCTCCTTCACTAGTAGCGAGTGGAACACAAACCCGCTTACTCATTACACCGCGCCGGATGATGCAATCCCCACGATTGCCTTGCTTCATTGTGACCTCGATACCACCACAAGTAAGTATGCGCCGGTCACTCGCAGCGATCTCATCATGCAGCATCCTTCGGCTTGGCTTCTCGGGCATATTCACAAGCCGCAAATCCTCAGCACGCAGCCGCTCATTCTCTATCCAGGCTCACCTCAAGGTCTTGATCCAGGCGAGCCTGGTGCTCACGGCGGAACACTGATTACGCTCGATCAGAACAACGCCGTCCAAGCAACCCCGGTTGAATTTGCCGGTCTACGCTATGAGAGCATTGCGGTAGATATCAGTGAAGCGACAACGGTCGAAGGCGTGCGAGCGTTGCTCATTCCAGAGCTTCGGCAATGGCATGAGCGCGAAACGAGGAATACCTCGTTCCTCCGATTTGTTTCGCTTCGGCTATCGCTCCAGGGAGCCTGCGATCTGTCGCGCAACGAGCTCGCGGCACTGCAACTTGAGTTAGAACAAGACACTCTAGAGATTGGAGAAACTCGCTACCTTTTTGAGCAGGTTCGGCTAGAAACGAGACCACGGATAGACCTCGCCACGCTCTCAGGACGAGACGACCCTCCCTCCCTTCTCGCCCGTCGCATTGAGATGCTGCAAACAAAATCTCCCCCTGATCAGTATCAAGAGCTGATTGCCACCGCTTCCGGTCGGCTCGAAGCCATCACTCAGCAACAACAGTTCCAAGTTTTAGGCATCGAGGAGCTTGAAGAAGAATGTGTGCGCCAGGATCTCCTTTCAGCGGCCTGGGCCTTGCTCGATGACTTGCTTAAGCAACAAAGCGCTCCCGTCCTGCAAAATCCTTCCTCCAATCAAGCGGCGGATCAAAGCACCGAGGAAACTCGATGAAGATTCGCAAGTTACAAATCGAGCAGCTTCACACCAGGCGTCCAATTGCGCTCCGCAACATTGGCAGCGGTGTGCATATCGTGATCGGCCCCAACGGCTCAGGGAAATCCAGTAGCGCACTGGCAATCAAAGGCCTTCTTTGGCCAGAACTACTGCACGACATCGCGTTCCCGCAGCTGAGAAGCATCTGGAGCATGCACGGTAAGGAACTTCAAATTAACCGAACTGGACAAAACGCCGACTACCTCCTTGCCACCGAGAAGGCTTCTCCTCCGAGTCTCCCTCCGGCACACCTCGCCTCCTGCTTTACGATAACCTTGGATGAGATTTTTGATGGGCAAGATAGAACCTTGGCCGAGGAAATTGAACGAGACTTCGCGGGTGGCTATGACTTAAAAGCACTGCGAGAATCCCAACTGCATTCGACCTCCCGCAGTAGCCTCACCCGTGCTCGTTCGGAGTTACAAACCGCGAACAAAATTCGTCGCGCGACAGAACTTGAACAACAAACACTGCGCAAGAAACAGGAAAAACTTGTTGAGCAGAAAGCAGAGATTGAAGCAATTGAACAGAGCATGCGACGTGCGAAGCATCTTGAAAAGGCTCTTCGTCGTCTTCAGCGCCTCTCCGAAGCACGACAGCTCGATCAACAACTACAAGGCTTTCC
>CAYGNZ010000015.1:16567-19880 GCA_964351345.1 uncultured Bdellovibrionales bacterium
CAGGCAAAGTATCGTGGTTACGAATTTGAACAGTATCGAGAGCTGAGTGAAAAGGCAGAAGAATCTCGAGCAACAGTGCGCACCCTAGAACTTCAGGCAGCCGAGACCGCACAACGTCTCGAGGATGAGGTAGTCACAAGGCACAACAGCGAACAATTCGAGGAAGCGCAACTACGCTCACTACTCGAGACGCTCCGCTCTCAGGAGACAGAGATAGCGTCGGCGGGTAATAGCATCGCGCAGGAGTCAGTTCGCTTAAAAGACCTCGTCGCAAAAATCCCCGGTCTTCATGACCTTGCGGCGAGTAAGAACATCACTCTTGCAGAAGTTGAGGAACTCGCTCGCGCCTTTCGTGCACACGAGGAGTTACGATATCAGGTGCTTGCGCGCAGAGAGGAGCTTAGAACACTTCAAGGTGAACAGAGTTTCGACTCATTGCAGGAACAACTCAACACCCAGCAAGAGCAGAAGAAACTTCTCTACGCTGCACAAAGCTTAGAAACCTCTCTTTCACGTAGCCGCTTCTCGACCATTCTGCTGACAAGCCTTAGCTTCGCGCTCTGGGGACTCGCTTTTTACTTTGCCAAGGAGCTACAAGCCAGTTCCGAACTCGGCCTCGCAGTCTTGGCACTGGTTCTCTTCAGCACGCTCTCTGCGGGGGGATTGCTGGTACGCCGAATTTTCCTTGCACACTCGCTACGCGCTGAGACGGGTGCTCCATTGTCAAAACAACTTGAATCACTAGAGCGAGAAATCGCAAAAACCCTACTTGATCAAGAACGAACTACCCGAGCGCGAAGCCTCGCTCGAGTTCTGCAAGACTCTGAGACCCTCCTTGCTGCCAGCGATTCAAAGCTACAGCAGCTCGGAAATCGTTACGGAGCTCATCCAAAAAGCGATGGCGCGACCCTGCTTTATTTTGTGGAAAATATGTTTGAATTCCAACGAGGTTCAAGGAATTTTCAGGCATTGCGGGAGAAAAAGCAGGTCCTCACTACCGAGATGCAACAACATCTCCAACAGTTCAACGCTCTACTCAGTCCATTCTCTCTTCCCCTAGTCAGCACGCATTTGCAGGCCGCTACCGCATTCAATTCGCTTCAAGATGCCGCAAAGCGCCATGCCCAAGCGGCAACCGAATACCGTCACCTTCAGCAGCAAATTACGCTGGCAACAAAAACTCTTTCCGAAGTCGAACAAAAGCAGCAAGAGCTCCTTGCAAGTCTTGCCCTCTCTTCCTCAGAGTCAAGCGTGCTCCACGAACTCCATGCTCAGCACGACACATTCGTGCAGCAACACCGCCGAGCCGAGCAATGCCGTAGTGAAGCAGAAGAGCTAGGCACAGAGCTACTCGAGGCAGCAGAGGAGCTTCTTTCCCTCAATCAGGAGATGCTCGAACAAGAGCTACTTGCTTCGCGCGATAATGAAGAGAGAAGAGCTGAGCTATTAAAAGAAACTATTGGGGTCGAAAAAGATATCGCGAGCGCAAAGGCTTCTCAGACCCTTGCCCGTGCGCTTGCCGCCGAAGCGCAGGCCACGGAGAAACTGCGAGGGCTGTTTGAGAAAGAGAAACACGATTCTCTAGCATCACTGCTACTCGATTCCGTTGAATCTGAATACCGTCGCTCAAGTGCTCCAAAAGTCCTTGAAGCCGCACAGACCCTATTTCTCTCATTTACCAAGGGTTGCTTTGAACTCCTTGCCTCTGATCCTTCGCCTGAAACCCCGACTGCGTTTCGAGCGCGTAATAACGAGACCGGTGAGATTCTTAGCCTCGATCAATTATCTCGTGGCACTCGCGCCCAGCTTTTACTCGCTGCCCGCTTGGCCTTCGCCAAGCGTCATGAACTAAAAGATCCCATCCCGTTTATTATGGATGAAGTAATTATTGGCTCAGACCCCGAGCGCTTTTCGGCAATCGCAGAGACCATTCTCCGTCTAAGCGTCGAAGACAATCGCCAAGTACTCTACTTCACCTCAAAACCAGAAGATCTATTTCGCTGGCAGCAAATCTCGACAAACCTTGGCATTGGAGAAGTCACTCATGAAGAGCTTGAACCAGATTTCATCAAAAACTTCGCTCTTCCTGCCGAGGCACTTTCAATTCGCGAGGTGCCGGAACCAAGAGAGGACGAGAGCTATCAGCAGTATGTCGAGCGACTGGGTGTTCCCGCGGTCGACATGAATATGCACATTGAGGCGATACACCTCGCCCATCTGCTCGACTCCAAGTCAGAGCTCTACCATTTTCTCCAACACGGCATTCAGCGTTTCGGACCGCTTTCACTCGCCAAGCGACAAGGAAGTAGTATTGTCTCAGCGCAGGCGTATGAGGCCATTGCGGCCAGAGCTGATGTAATCCGCTCGGTTGCCAAAGCGGCTCGTCAGGGGAGATCAAAACCACTAACCCCCGAGGTCATCGTCGAGCAAAAACTAAGCGACTCCTTTACTGAGCCACTGATTGAGCTTATGGAGCGAGTTGAGAACGACGGTGCGGAATTTCTCTCCGCGCTAAAACGAAAAGAGATCCCGAACTTCCGCAAAAGCGCGATTTCGAATTTCGAGCAACTCTTTATCCAGGATGGCTATCTTAGTACGCTCAGTCCGCTCAGCGAAGATCAAGCACGTGCGCGCGTGCTCGCCGATATCTCCCCTCACCTTGAGAAGCAGACACTCTCGCCGGAATCATTTCGTGTGATTTTTTCGGAATTATGGCATCGCTTCTCCGGGGAGCGCAACAATCCTCAGACTTAAGCTATTGCATGCCGATATGTTTGCAGCTTGTGGTCCACTGAATAGCGAGGGAAGTAACGAAGTGTTGTTTTTTCCAGCGGGAAAAGCATATTCTCTCGTGTCTTTGCCGTGGTCTCGAACACATACTGCTTCAGGGTTGACTTCTCGCGCAGCAGAACCCAGGCATGTCCCTCACCGGCGGCTTGCACTTCGGCGCTGAGAGAATCTTTTGTTTTCCCCACCACAAATTCCGCCTCATACCCTAGCTCACAAAGCTTTCTCCAGGCCCACATCGCGTGTGCAGCGCAATCGCCTTTTCTCAAGGCTTCAAACGTCACAGGATGCTGCCAGAAGTCTTCTTCGCGAAATAAATCGACATCGCTGAGGTATTCGCAGGCGCGCAGCCAGCTCATTATTTCCTCGAGATTGAGCGGGGAAACGCTGGATTCTCCCTCAAAATACCAAGAAAAATCGTGCAAACTGCCTTTGCCAAACTGAGTGGCCGGTACAAACGAGGCTTCACGTTGCCCACTGGGAGCGCTGTGTGGTAGTGGCAAACCTCGAAAATCCGTTAACATAG
>CAYGNZ010000016.1:0-18299 GCA_964351345.1 uncultured Bdellovibrionales bacterium
AATTTGAGCCTGTAAGGCTGCCGATTCACGGCGCAGAGCTACTTTCTCAAAGTCTTCTACAACTATAGGAGCTGCTTCTTTCTCGGTTTGTAGAGCTTGCAGCTCGGCTTCTAGCTGTCGGATGCGCAATTGAGCCTGCTGAAGTTCGCTTTGTGCGTTTGAAGAGGCAAGTAGGGAGGCAGTGTAACTCTTACGTAGTTGTGAGTAGGTCAAGGACTGGGCAAACTTCGATTGTAGTTCATCTGTCTCAGAGGCAGACGTAAGGACACTACTAGCGGCGATCTTAGGTAAGTCTTGTTTGATAGGCTTCGTCACGATATTTCTCGATTGCTTCCTTGGGATCTCCAAGATGTATTACTTCACCTTTTGAAAGAAGTAATACCGAATTCGCCATTTTCTCAATTTGCCCCAGGCTATGGCTTACCATAATGATCGTCTTATCTTCTTCTAGGTAACGATCAAAAATTTTCTTACATTTTGTTTGAAAGCGCTCATCTCCAACCGCGAGCACCTCATCAACGATGAGAATATCAGGCTCCCTGTCAATTGCGACTGCGAAACCCAAACGAGCATACATCCCTGAGGAATAGTATTTTATCGGGGTATGGGCGAAATCTTCTAATTCAGCAAACTTAAGAATATGCGGCACACGACGCTTTATCTCATCACGCGGAACTTTGTGCAGTGAGCTATTGAGATAAATATTCTCAATCGCATTAAGCTCTGCATCAAATCCTGCTCCAAGTTGAATCAGCGAATCGACTTTCCCATTGACCTCAACACTTCCTTCAGTGGGAGGCAATACTCCGGCGAGTGTGCGAAGTAAGGTGCTTTTCCCTGCGCCGTTTGACCCAATAATGCCGAGAACTTCTCCCTTCTTTACTTGAAAGGAGACATTGCGTAGCGCCCAGAAGTTTTCATAATATCGCAGGCGTCGATCCTTAATGACGCTGATAATTGATTCTTTCAGCGTGGTTGGACGCTGTTTGTAGGAGCGAAACGCAACGGAAACATTGTCTACTTTGACTGAGATTTCGCTCTGAGATTCCGCTTCAGTTTCCTCTGAAGTAGTCGGTTGTTCGCCCATAATTTCTGCGGCTTGAGATTTCATCATTACGACTTTTCGACTGACAGCGCTTACAATCCTAAAGGAAATAAATAAACTTCTTATCTGCCTTGCTGAAGATAAACAGACCAAGTGAGAGCACCGCGAGACTTCCGACCACGGTGTATAAATACGGCCCCCACTGCGGCAGCGTGCCGTAGTAAAACAGACTGCGCATTGATTCTATAAGACCAAACATTGGATTGAGCGTTACCCAGTCCACGAGCCAATCGGGCAGCATTTTTCGGTCATAGAGCACAGGACAGAGAAAATAGACGGCACGAAAAATTACATCAACAAGATGCTGCGTATCTTCGAAGAACACGTTTGAAACAGCACAGATTAGAGCAATGCCCATGGTCATGAAAAACAAAGGGACTAATACCAAAGGAACGGCTGCAACAGTCCAGTGAATGGGCCGCCCAACGGCGAGCATCACCAAAAATAAAGGAACAAAAGAGAGCAGAAGATCGATAAGACCGGAGACGCCAATAGAAAGGGGGAAGATGTATTTGGGAACCGAGATTTGATCCATAATTCGCGCGTTTGCTCGAATGGTCCCAAGGCATCCCTGGCTTGTGGAGTTAAAGTAGGCCCAGGGGAGCATGCCGGCGAATAGGAACACCGCGTAGTCCTCGATGTTTTGCCGCATGATATTGGAGAACACCACGGCGAGGATTATCATCATCAGCAGCGGATTGAGCATGCTCCAGACGTAGCCAAGCATTGAGCGTTTATAGCGCCGACGCAGATCTCGAGCGACGGACTGCTTTAAATACTCGCGGTATTCGAAAATGTTTCTAAAGAAATCGGAAAATATATTCAGCACGGGACTACCAGGTAAGGGAAAAACCGACCTTACTAATTGCAAAAATACCAGGGTCGGTCAACGAACAGTATCAGCCAAAATCGCCTCAAACGAGCATAAACGGCTAGCTGAAAGAGGACCAGATCTATCAGATCGCCAGCAATAAATCACTAAAATAGTAAAATAAAAGAGGCGTAATTACAGGGGCTTAGGTAAAAAAATGAGCTTTTCTTCGGATCACGTGAAGCAAATTGGATGCCAAAGCGGATTATTGGATGAACGCTGAATCGCTGAGAGTAGTAGTTGTCGCGTGTGTTGTTGTTGTTGTTGATAGATTTCAGTCGGGTTCAGTTAATCCTCCTCAGTTCCTCATTCGGGTGTCACTTGTGGCAAGTAGGTTCTGAGGGGGATGCTTTTTTCCTCCATTCTCAACTCTCCTAAGTCCTCATTCCATTTCGCTTTTAGTCTCAACTATTGCAATCAGGTGATGCGATGATAGTCTTTCTGCGCTTGTTCCGAGAACTGCCGGGACGGGCAAGTTCGCAAGTGAGAGACTTCGTGCGACGAACTAGCGTTTTACCGCAAACATTTGGGGGGCTTTACATGAGTGAGAAATGGGATGATATGCGACGAGCGAAAGAAGAGTCGTATTTCGACAAGAAGAATAGAGAAGCGCTAGAGCGCCTGAAGAAGAAAAAAGACGAAGAAAAGCCACGGCTAAGCCCCATCAGCGGCAATCCGATGCTGCAAGAGGTTCTTCATGGTGTGGTGATTGACCGTTGCCCTGACTCTGGTGGCGTCTGGCTTGATGCCGGGGAGTTAGAAGAACTCATTGAAGCCTCAAAGAGTGAAGAAGGTAATAGCTTGCTCACGTTTTTCAAAGGACTAAGCGGCACCAAGTAAGCCTTGCCTCACCGGGTTTGCCCTAAGGAATTCTGCATGAGCACCACTCCTTCCAAAGAACTAGAGACCTTTCCCAATCCAAATAGCGAACGGGATTACGATATACATTTCGAATGTCCAGAGTTCACCTGCCTTTGCCCCAAAACGGGGCAGCCGGATTTTGCCACGATCTACATCAGTTACGTACCTGATGAGCTTTGTGTCGAACTCAAATCCCTCAAGCTCTACCTTTGGTCGTTTCGCGAGGAGGGACACTTCCACGAAAAGGTGACCAACCGCATTCTTGATGACCTCGTCGCTGCGGTTTCACCGCGTCGTATGACGGTTGTCGGGGATTTTAAGATTCGCGGCGGCATTCATACTAGTGTTGAGGTTTCTTACGAAAAGTAATTCGTAGCCTCTGTTGTTGACTCTCCGATACACGCCGCCCTCTGCTCGCGCCATCTCCGCGAGCTTTCATGAGGTGGGAGTAAGTTGCGCAAGCCGTCTCCGAAGCCAGCTTTGGCTGTCTTCTCCGACTCTAAACATTGCTTAAGTTCTCGATGGGAAGGAAAGCTCGCGGAGATGGCGCGAACAGAGGGCTACGGGTTTGGGGATCTAGGACTCTGACTAGTCAAACTTGACGTCTACATCGCTGAACCAAACTCGGAAATCGCTTTCTGGGTCCTTGTGTTCTAGGGAAAGTATTAGATCACCGAATTTCTTGTTGTTCTCCCAAGTGGAGCTTCGAGTAGGTGTTTTGCTGCCGCCTTTTCGGTAAATCCAGTGACGTATACGAGAGCTATCGTCGAGAAACAGTTCATACACATCGCCTGGCGTGTAGCCGTTCTCACCCGTGTAGGTCACCAAGACGTGTCTGCTCGCGGCGTCTCCGCCAGGAGGGACTGCCTTTTTTGCTTGTTCCTGAATCTTTACGAACTCATCCCAACGTAGGTGGAAGGGAAAAAGAAGCCAGTAACTATCATTAATAAACCATGCATGCACAGAGCGTTGCTCTTCACTGCTGAGTTCCTTATTGAGATCAAGGTGCAGCTTTTGTCCGTCACTTCCGAGATAATCGACGGTCTTGTTTTTGGGTCGCCATCGCCATGAGCGCTTTACAAGTTTATCTCCAACTTTTGCGTTGAAGGTATATTCAAGCACCTCGATGTCTTCAAAATGTGAGACTCCGTAGGCTGATGCAATCTCTTCTCCTACTTGGGCGTAGGCAATGGTCGCTGTGGTAAGTCCGAGCCAAGCGCAGAAAACAAAGAAAATAATGAAATTCGCTTGGGGAGAGTTCAAGAACGTCGGTAATTGAGTGCGCATAGTGGTTATCTTGTAGCTCAATCAGAAGTTAGTTGTTTCTTGATTCTGCCTAACATTCTTTGCGGAGTTCGCATAGTTGTTCAAGGGTTAGAGGAATGGTTCGGTGGCGGAGGAGCTGTCCTGAAGTCTTGAGGGGGCTGGCTAATCAGAGAAGCCTGAGACGACGAATTGACTCTCACCCCCTACGACCTTTTCAGCTATAGCCAAAATAAATCGAAGGCCAGAGTTGTTGGATTCTCCGACCGGGGATCAGGTGCCACCTCCAGATTGCATCCATCTGCTCGGGGCGTTGGAGATTGCAGCCGCGGATGATCAAGCCGACTTCTTGATCGCTTAGTCCTAGCGGGAGACCGCAGTGGATTAGTAATCTTGTCAGTGCAGTTGCTTGCGTTACCCTCAGTAGCTCTCGTTCGGGCACGTCGCAAAAACCATCGGCCTTGAGCGTCTCGCGTTGACGTCGAGTGAGTCGCTTGCATCTTCGAAAACGGTTCACGGTCATTCTCCCAAACAGTAGAAGTTGTCCGCTCAATTGATACACGCTCAACTGGGCGGACAACCTGCACCGAAAAGTGTGTCCTAACCGTTAAAACCGGAAGGAACCTAATGATAGCCAGCCTCTTTCTCAGTAGTAACGGCAACTCAGAAAGGGGCTGATTAAACCTATCAGTTTAGTAGGAAGTGTCAATCTAGCGGGGTGGCACTACTTAAACCTCGCAGAAGACCAACGGTATTTTTCCTATTTACCGCTAGTTACCTTGAGAAATCCTGATTGGCTGGTTAGAACTTAATATTTTGCACGAGTAGATATGGTAGTGAGCGTAGGCGTAAGGCGCTCGGTTTTTCTGGGTTTGTGCGAAGGGAGTCTGAGATGATGCGTTTTTTATTCGAAGCGATGGACGCAAGCGGACGCGAAGTAAGAGACACCGTTGAGGCAGAGACTGAAGAGGCTGCTCAAGCGGCTATTCGGCAAATGGGGTACTTTGTTACAAAGATCGAGCGAATCCAAGCGAAGAAAAGACTACGATTTCCTTGGCAAAGAACGCCCAGCCAAGAGACCCTCGATTTCTTGTTTCATGCTCACGACGACGATAATGAGGAAGTTGTCGAACGTGAGAAAGCAACTGGGTTTGGCGACTTGGAAACCAAGCTCAAGTCTCGCGGTCTGAGATTGGTCAAAGCTGCGATTATCTTTCCTGATGAAGAGTGAAAACCCGTCCGCGATGGGTGGAGGTAGTGGTTGGCAAGTGCGTTTAAGGCACCAAGGTTTCGGCTACAAAGCGGCCTGCCTCACTACCTCTCCCAACGATTTCCCCTCATGTAGCAATTCGGTAGATCACGTAGGTAGCATACATTGCTAAAATGAATGCCCCTTCGATTCGAGAAACCTTCCAACCGGTGCGACAAAGCGGTAGCGATACGAAGGTGAACAAAAACATGATACCGAGATCGACGGTGCTGAGAGAGCTTGTAGTAAGTGGTACGATTAGCCCGCTTATGCCTGCAACACCCAAGATATTAAATATGTTGCTCCCGATTATGTTGCCGACCGCTAAGTCCGCTTGGCCTCGGAAGGCTGCCACAAGAGAGGTCGCAAGCTCTGGCAAACTGGTGCCAACTGCGACCACCGTGAGACCAATCAAGCCCTGACTAATGCCAAAAGAGGAAGCCAGATTGACGGCAGAGTCGACAAAGAGCTCCGCTCCGTAGGTTAGAGACGAGAGTCCCACTACGATCATCAGTGAAATAAGTCGCAGCGAATCGTTTTGTGCAAGTTCAGGCGAAGATATTGTTTCTCGGCTTTGTGAGGCGAGAAGAAAGGTCATTGTGCAATAAAGGATCAAGCCGATTGATAGCAGTGCGCTTTCAAAGAAACTCAAACTTTGGTCTGTGAGGAACCAGCAAAAAATAGCTGTTATGGATATCAAGATTGGGAAATCCAGACGAACAAGTTTAACCTGGACCGAAAGCGGGTGGAGGAGAGCCGAGCAGGCGAGAATCAATCCGATGTTGCATATATTTGAACCAATGACGTTCGCTAGAGCGATGTCAGGTTTCGACTGAAGCCCCGCAGATATCGACACGAATAACTCAGGCGAACTGGTGCCAAATGCAACGACGGTAAGTCCAACGGTGAGGGGGGTAAGTCCGGCACGGATTCCCAGGCCTGAGGCACCGCGAACCAATGCCTCGCCGCCAAGGTAGAGCAGGGTAAGTCCAGAAATGAGCTTTAAGAATTCTAGCGGCATACTTAATGCGACAAAAAGGTTTCGATGAGGGGCGAGCTGCACCCGATCGCTCGACCAATACTCAGGCCATCGTAAACAATTACTCAGTCGTCCGCATGCGTAATGATGTGGTGTTCACGATCGAACTACTTCTTGACTTTAGCCGCCTTTCTTAATGCCAACTCATCGAGGATTTTTTTGTGGCGATTCTTGGTGAGTGGGTAGCGTAGGGCCAGGTACGAGGCAAAAATTAGCACCATTGCTGGTAGGGGGCCGATGAGGAAGCGGATAGCGGCGTCGGCGAGGGGAGTTTGTGCTTGGTTGGCGATGTAGCCGGAGAGTTCCAAAATTGCGGTGGAGAGTAGGAAGGCGATTCCGGTTGCGGCTTTGTAGCTAAATGTTGTGCCGCCGTAGAATAGGCCCTCTCTGCGTTGTCCAGACTTGAGTTCATCGAATTCCACAACGTCAGGAACAATAGCCCAAGGCAGGGTGATGGCCGCGGCGTGGAAGAAGCCGATAAAAATCGACAATAGGTAGATCCAATTGCCGGTCTGGCCGCCTAAAAATGGCATGATGCAAAATAGGGCGACGTAGCACAGCATGGCTACGCGAAAGGTTTCGGCTTTGCCGTAGCGCTTTGCCGTTTTAACCCAAAAAGGAACCGAGAGAATCGCGCTAAGAAAAAGGGTGAAGAGGATGCTCGCGCGCTGATCGGGCATCAGGAGTACGTATTCTAAATAGTAGGGGAGATTTGCTGCCGCTAAGGTTGCAGCGGTGTTGGCCAGGAGAAGAATTAAGACCGAGAGCAGGAAAGGTCGGTTGCCCCAGAGTTCTTCGAGGATACTTGAGGCGTAACTTAGAGGTGAGGTGGTAACCGTGTCCTCATCACTGTCACTCTTCTCAGGCTCGATGTCGCGTTCCGTGGTGCCAAAAAACGTGACCCAAACTGATGCGACCATGATCAGGCCAAAGAGTACGGCTTGGATAAGATGGCCTTGTCTTGCCGTGCCGCCCCAGGTGCCAAATAGATCGTTAATCGCCAGCCAATGCTCAGAAGTACTCCAGCTTACAATGAGCGGAGGAAGCGAAGCGCCGAGGAGGAAGGCGACTTGAGAGGACACCATTCGAAAGCCTGTTAAAGACGTTCGTTCGTCGTAGCTATTGGTAATTGCTGCGGTGAGTGAAGTGTAGGGAACAAACACCACCGTGAGGCACGTGTTGAAAATTAAAAGTGCGACGGTGATGTAAATAAAAATGGATCGCTCTGTTTCAAATTCTGGCACCATCCAGAGGGCGGCGTAGGAAATTGCATAGGGGATGGCACCGAAGAGCAGATAGGGTAAGCGTTTACCCCAACGGGACTTCGTGTGATCCGTAATCCAACCCATGATTGGGTCTGTCACTGCATCCCACAAGCGGCCCACGGTAACTGCAACGCCAGCGAGGAAGGCGCCAAGCCCGGCAACATCGGTGAGGTAGTACAGGAACCACACACTTACTGAAGAGACCGCAAGGCCGTTGCTCACATCGCCCAAGCCGTAACAAAGCTTTTCTTTGAAACTTAGCGTGTTTGCAGACTCATCAGGAAGCGCTGCTGCATCAGATTGCGACATGTTGTGATCCTATACTAGCAATTTGGCTCAAGGGGATAAGGACCCTCAGCATGCCCTAGTGGGGAGCCGTGGACAAGTATGCTTCGGGCTAGACTACAGTATCGTTTCAAGCCCATAGTGCAGGGTTTTAAGCGTAGGAGCGACTTTGCACGCAAGGCAAACACCCGGCATAAAACTCTCACGATTTAATGAATCATGACGAATGCTCAGCATTTCTCCGCTCCCGCCAAATACTAATTGCTGATGCGCAACTAGTCCGGGAAGGCGGATAGAATGCACACCGACCCCTGCAACATCCATTGCTCGTGTATCAAAGCTCACCTTTGGTTTGTAGTCGATTCCTGCCGCTCTGCGAGCAGCGGCGATCATCTCCGCAGTCCGCTGGGCGGTGCCCGAAGGAGCGTCTTGCTTCTTGTCGTGATGCATCTCAACGATCTCTACATCGGGAAGATAGGTTGCGGCTTTTTCAGCGAACATCATCATCAGCACAGCACCGATGGCAAAATTCGGCGCGATGATACCGCCTATGTTTTTGTCGTCTGCGATCTTCTTTAATCGAGCAACCGATGCTTCACTAAATCCACTCGTGCCTAACACTGCTGGCGTTCCAGACGATAGAATTGTCGTGGCGTTTTCTTCAGCCACTTCTGCAACAGTTAAATCCAGTACGACATCAGGCTTGAGGCTTGCGATTGCCTCGGCCAGAGAGTCTCCCCGACCACCACCGCCGAGAAGAGTAAGCTCAGCGTCTTCTTGTATTGCTTTCTCAGCGGCGGATCCCATTCGGCCGCCAATACCGTTGATGTATACTTTGTACATTGTTCTACCTAAATCTTCGGATTATGCCCGTGGAGCTTTACCTCAGGGAGAAAATCTCCGCACTCTTTTGTAGCAAATTACTGACTGCTCATAAACTCTGGGCAAGAAGAGAGTCCAGAGACGGTTAGCATTGCTGAAAATCCTATAGTAGTAGAGTTTACGGAGCGTAGTTCCACCTAGATCCAGTAGGAGATTGCATATGCTAAAGGACGGATTACTAAGCGAGCTGAAAGGAACAGAGGATTTTTTTGCTCGTAGTACGAAATGCTTAGTAGAGGGAGATTCTGAATTTCGGCCGCAGGAATCGATGCTGACCGTTGCCCAGCATGTCGCTCATGTTGCTCAGTCAGTAGATTGGTTCATCGAAGGAATGACGTCTGAAAAGGGCTTCTCGATGGATTTCGATTCACATTGGGTAGAGGTAGAAAAAATCGCCTCCTTGGAAGCGGCCCGAGAATGGCTGAAGCGATCTTTTGTGAGTGCACGAGAGGCGGTGGCAGCGATGAGTGAAGAGCAGCTTTTTGCGCCTTTTCCTCCTGGACCCGTGATGGGGGGAGATCCTCGGCTGGCTGCAATCAGTGGAATATCTGATCACACCGCGCATCATCGCGGAGCCCTCACGGTGTATTCTCGTTTACTTGGACATGTGCCGACGATGCCGTATTTAGATGATCCCATCTAAGCTACGCAATGGACGCACTTCCTGACATTAACCTTGCCTTCATTACACTGAGCTTTGCCGCTTCTTTTGCGGCTTGTTTTTTTTCAAGTCTTGCAGGAGGCGGCGCTGGTTTAGTTCTGCTGCCGATTTTAGTGTTACTTGGCCTACCCTTTATTCAGGCGCTCGCCTGCCACAAGCTTGCGGTGGGCTTTATCGGCATTGGAAGCGGCTACCGTTTCATTAAGGAAGGTCTGATTGACTGGAAGGTTTTTTGGTGGACAGGAATTTTCGGTGTGCCCTTTGTACTCTGCGGCACGCTGTTTGCCGCAGAATTGCCCGGCGACAAAATGAAGCCAATCCTTGCGGTGGTAATTCTACTGATGGTTTGCGCCTCACTGCTGCGTAAAGCTTCTCACGCTGTGCATACACCGCGCAGGCTTTCTGCAAAGCAGTGGATACTCGCCAGTATGCTGCTAATCCCGATGGCATTTTATAGCGGTTGGGTCTCCGCGGGCGCGGGTATTTTTACGACCTATCTGTATTTGATTTACTTTCGCTACGACCAATTACATGCGACGGCGATGACCCTATCTGCCAACGGTATTTTTTGGAATGCGGTAGGGGCAATGGCGCATGTGTACCTGGGGCATGTGGTGTGGACGCTCGCACCGAGCCTCGTGGTGGGAGCTATTCTCGGCAGCTATGTGGGGGCGAGTGTGGGAATTAAGCGGGGGAATAGGTTCCTCAAGGTAATTTTTCTCAGCACTGCCGCGCTCACCGGTTTGCTTTTACTCTTTCGTTGAAAGCCGAGGGTGGTTTAGGAAAGTCGTAGCATTGCTCGAATCACTTCATGCTCAGCGTTGACCACCACCCAGTCAATCTCCACATCGCTATACGTTTGTAAATCCTCGGAAAGATGTTCGGCATTTTCCCAAAAGTTTTTGTGGTCTGGATCAAAGTAGGCTCGTTTAAGCGGCACAGAAATTAAGACTGAAGGAGCACCAGTCTGACGAATCTTGGCGAAGAACTCCATCCACTCATCCGTTGGAACATGTTCTAACACGTGGCTCGACCAAGCCGCGTCGTAGTCGAGTTTGGGAGCCTCAAGCTGAAAAGAGACGGCATTTTGAATTGATTGATCTTGTAGGCTGCGAACGTAGTTTGCGATTTGAATGCCGAGAGGGTCAATGTCAACGCCGATGACTTCAAAGCCCTTTGCTGCAAGAAAAAAGTCCGAATGCCCGGTGCCGCAACCCCAATCAAGAATTCGTCCCTGAGCGGGGAGCACGCTTGCGGCAAATTGCCATTCAAAATGATTTTGCCAATGGGCGAGGTAGAGCGCTCCCGGATTCTGTCGCAGTCGGAGCACGAAGCCATGCTCTGCGGGGTAGGGCTGGCATAAGGCTCTAATAACTTCGATATCAACTTCTTGTAGTGCAGGCATGAAGGAATTTCCCTGAAACTAGGCGAAAAGAGTCTGTCTTGCTTTGTAGGAACCCGCGCATTGCTGGGTTTCATCTTTAAAATAGCAGGTAAAAGCCACTCTAGGCGACGAATACTCAATTCACGATGCAATCCCGCAGCGAGGAGTTTTAGATGGAAGAAGTGGTGGTGGTCACGCGTTCAGTAAGCGACGCGCTCTATGATCTGAGTGGGGAGTTGCTCGATCCTGCAATTCCGCGAATTAAATTACAGGGAACCGACGCAGACAACTACTTCTATGCCTTTAACGATATTGATGCAGAGTGGATCATCAATCTCGATGAAGATGCGTTCGTGCTGGATTGGAAGCGTATTCTTGGACTTCTGGAATACATGAAGGCGAACGAGTATGATTTTTGCGGCGTGCCGGACGGTGGAGTAATCGATCATAGATTTCACAACCCAGTCTCTCCCAATCCTTTCTTTTCAATTCACCATAACAAAAAAATCAAAGAGAAATTTGATCTTGCAGCAATAGAAACGACGGAATTTGGCGAAGACCTAAAAGCGTTTATTCCGACAAATCTATTAAAGGAAAATCACAAGTACGCCTTCGACAATTTTGAGCCGTACTATGCCTACTTCTTCTGGTTGCTCCGTAGCGGTTCTCGCTGCTTGTATCTCGACGCGACGGCCTGGCAACGAGATCCCGTGACGAGTGTGGTACTTGATCCCGAGGATCAACCCTTGCTGCTGCACACCTGGTTCGCGCGGGATTTTGCTAATCAAAGGTGGCGCTTTGAGTTAGCAGCAAACTATTGTCATGCGAAAAATAGACCACGCGATGCGCAAACGGAATCTCCACTCGTTACCATTGGAATTGTGACGCACAATCGCCGCGAGTTTCTTGCACAGGCAATTGAAAGTGCGCTCGCCCAAGAAGGGGTAGAGAAGTTCGAAGTGTTGGTGCTTGATAACGGTTCGAGCGATGAAACGAGTTCGTATCTATCTTCAATTGAAGACCAGCGGGTGCGCAGTATTCGCAGTGAGACAAATCAAGAAAAATCCGCTGGAAGAAATGCCATTATTGAGAATATGCGGGGCGAGTTTGTGCTTTGGCTTGATGATGACGATGTTTTACTCCCTCAAGCGCTTCAGACGCACCTTGCAGTGCTAGAAGCGAACCCCGATGCAGATATCATTTACGGGAACCTCTATGGCTGTGACCATCAACTAAACGTTGTGCGCGAGATGAATTATCCGCAGCGAAGTCCGGCTGAGACGCTTCGTTCTATGCTCTTCTTTTCGCCGTTTCCAAATGGCGGCACGATGATACGTAAAAGCGTGTTCACGAAAGTAGGGATGTACGAACCAGCACTTACTCGCGCAGAGGATTATGATCTCTGGGTGCGTGCCGCGTCAGCGCATTGCGCCTTCGTGCAGAACAACAACTTTATTTACAAATATCGCGACCACGAAGGCAACGCGCAGGTTGGTGAACAGGCGCCAGAGTTTGCCAGAGCGAATGCCTTTGTGCTCGCTCGACTCTTGGAACGACAGTCTCTGCGATCCTTGTTTCCAATGTTTAATTGGGACAATCGACCAAAAGAAGTCCGTGCTCACGTGCTCTCACTAGTTGCTGCTCGCTTTCTCAAGTATGGTGAGCTTGCGCGCGCAGCAACTTTGGCTCAAGAGTCGATGAATCTTTCTCCTTCAGCCTCAGCACTGCTCGTTGATAGCCTCATTCAACAGCGTATGGGTAATCATGAGCTTGCCTACCGACGACTGTTGCAGTGTACAGCCGCGAACAAGGATCTACGAGAGTTGCTTGAGATTGCTGGGGTTCGCTAGCGAGCACCTTTTCCGCTCACGACCACCCAAATCGTGTTGAAGAGAATCTGTAAATCAAGGAGCAGAGAGCGACGCTTAATATAAAGCAAATCCAAGGCCAATTTCTCTCGGTACCCTTCGACATTAGATGCGTATCCACTTTTTGTTTGCGCAAGACCAGTCAGTCCCGCCCTGACTTTTGTACGACGTTGGAATCCTGGAAGTTCTTCTCGCAGGGTTCGAGCGAGTTCGGGCCGTTCGGGTCTCGGTCCGACAAGACTCATGTCTCCGATTACGACATTGAGCAGTTGGGGCAATTCATCGAGTCTCGTGCGGCGCAAGAAAGTACCAATTTTTGTAATTCGAGGATCTCCCACGTCTGCCATTACTGCACCAGAACTTGCTTCCGCATCCGAGGCCATGGTTCGGAACTTGAACATGGTAAAAGTTTTCGCGCGGTCGGTGAGACGTTGCTGACAATAAATGGCCGCGCCAGGTGAGGATAAACGGATGAGAATCGAAATGATTATCATTACCGGCAGCAGCAAACCAAGCAGAGCGAGCGAGACTAAAATATCAAGGAAGCGCTTCAGCATTGAATACAATGTCAGGCCAATCAGCGCGCGCACGCCATCTTCCTCCGCACCCTGAGAAGTGATGAAGGGAAAGCCAAACAGAGATTCGTAACTGAGGTTCATTTCTACTGCGCTCCTAGGTTGAGTAAGCGCCAAGTAACACGACAATAATTACTTATATTTTAACTAAAGATATGTCGATTTCAAACGACTCCGCTTCTTGTGTTTTTTATGCGCCAAATCTTGCCTACGATGACGCAGAAAATTTGCTTCTTCTATCTTAAATTATCTAAAAAATACTGGCACTTAGTTTACTCCTTGGAGTCGCTATGTTACCCAATCAAGAACTTCGAGCCTGTCTCGTGCTAGAGTGTTTTAAAAGACTCTCGGGCGGGGTAAATAAAAGACTTAAACTTCAGAGCCTAATCAGTGTATAAACGGATTAGTTTAGGTCGTTTAAAGTTAGCTGCTTCTCTAGGTAGGTCTCGAGGAATTTTTATATTTTTGGGTCCTTGCCTTAGTCGCAACGTACTTCGCGGTGAAATACTCCGCGAGGTGAGGCGGGTGCTTGGATTTTTCTGTTCTCCACGAAAGGAAATTTAATGGCTGCAACATCAACACTTAATTCCCGCCTACGAGTATTAGTTGCCAAGACTTTTCGTGCAGAGAAGCTCTACAATTCTATCCCCAATGGTCAAGGAGAGCGCTTTACCAATCTCAGCGCCCTTGCCCAATCCGCCAATGACATTCGAGCAAAAGAGTGGCAGCGCACGCATTATCAACTCCGTGTCGCGCTCAACGAAGTGCTCAACGAAGGGAACAGTTCTCAACTCGCTGATACCGTCCTCGCCCTACGAGAGAGATTTTTAGCGAGAGCCAAGGAAAGTGCAGACGCAGTCGAACTTGGGGTAGAATCGATTACCGACACCGCTGCGCGCCACGAGTTCGCTCATATTTTCCGTCTCTCTGTTGAAATGATTCGGCATAAAGCAAGGGCGCAGGCTTCAAGAATTGTTGCGGACGAGCTCACTGCGGTCCTTGATTCCTCTACTCGTGGGCTTGACCAAGCCGAGACCGCTCGGCGAATAGAAAAACGGCGAGCGAAACAACAAAGCGCGGAAGAAATTGAACCGGCGGAAATGCCCTCAAATGTCATTCCGTTAAAACGTCGTTTTGCGGCAGGTGGTAGAAGCCGCTAAGCGCGTTTGTCAGCAAATACTGTCACTAAATACTGTCACTGTGGCCGCCACCATTTCACAGTTGTTGATTCAAGGAGAGGATAGTTGAAAATACGTGCGGTTTTGCAAGACTGTTCTGCCGGAACTGTGGTGGAGGTAAAGGGCTGGGTTCGCACCCGACGTGATTCAAAAGGCTTTTCTTTCCTTGAAGTGAACGACGGTAGTTGTCTCGGCAATCTACAAATTATTGCCGATAGCTCAGCGGATTTCTATAGCGAGCTCTCCTCCTCAGCCACCACCGGCGCCTCAATTCGCGCAAAAGGGACCCTCGTTGAGTCTCCTGGGAAAGGACAAAAAGTAGAGCTGCAAGCAGAAGAGTTCGAAGTAATCGGCGTCTGCGATGCCGCTAGCTACGTGCTGCAAAAAAAGCGACATAGTAACGAGTTTCTACGCACTATCGCTCATCTTCGACCTCGAACGAATACGTTTGGAGCGATGGCGCGAGTACGGAGTGCGCTGAGTTTCGCCGTGCATCAATTCTTTCGCGAGCGCGGCTTCGTGTATCTTCATACCCCTATCATCTCGGCACATGACTGTGAGGGAGCGGGAGAGATGTTTCGCGTCACTACGCTTGACCTTAAGAATATCCCTACCACTGATTCGGGCGCCGTGGATTTCAAACAAGATTTTTTTGGCGAAGAGGCTCATCTTACCGTCTCAGGGCAGCTTGAAGCGGAGCTGTACGCGTGCGCGCTCAGCGATGTCTATACCTTCGGACCAACCTTCCGCGCGGAAAATTCCAATACCCCCCGACATCTCGCGGAGTTTTGGATGATTGAACCCGAGATGGCTTTTTGTGATCTCGCGGCAGATGCTGACCTTGCTGAGGCATTCTTACGGTATCTCATTCGCTATGTGCTTGAGCATTGTGAAGAGGATATGGCGTTTTTCGACAAGTGGGTTGAAAAAGGAATTATTGCTTCATTGCAAAGCGTTGCCGATGCGGAGTTTGAGCGAATCACTTACACCGAAGCAATCGCTGCGCTGGAGAAGTCTGGGAAAGAGTTCGAATTTCCTGTGAGCTGGGGAATTGATATTCAAACCGAGCACGAGCGATACCTGACCGAAGAGTTTGTCGGCAAGCCAGTGTTTGTAACCAACTACCCGAAAGAGATTAAAGCCTTCTACATGCGTCTTGATGAAGGAGAGAAGACGGTCTCGGCGATGGACCTCTTAGTACCTCGACTTGGAGAGATCATCGGCGGTTCTCAACGTGAAGAGCGAGAGGATGTGCTTCGCAAGCGAATCAAAGAGAACCAAATGGATGAAGAGCAACTCTGGTGGTATCTGGAGATGCGCCGCTACGGCACCGTTCCCCATGCCGGCTTTGGCCTCGGGTTTGAACGAATGCTGATGTATGTCACGGGTATTCAAAACATCCGCGACTCAATCCCCTTTCCGCGTACTCCCGGGAACGCCTCGTTCTAAGTCACTAGGGCCTTAAGCTCACCTCTCGAGCCTCTGTGGCAGACTGCCGAATTGCATCAAGAATAACGGCATTCTGTAAGGGACGATTGAATAGTTCAGCCGCTTGGGTGTCACCTTGAATCCAGGCCGAAAAGGCATCTATTTGGTTTGCGAGCTGGTTACTCGCGGGAACATCAATACTGCTATTTTTCTCACCAAGCCGTCGCAATTCAATGCGACATTTTTTGTTTCGAGGCGTCACGTAGGCGGGAGAGAGATGGAGGCTGCCTTTTTCTCCGTATATTGCGTAGCGATTTTCTCTCTCAAGTCGAGTGCCGCAACTCAGGTGCGCAGCCCTCCCCTCAGCATAGAGCAACTGGATAAAGCAAGATTCATCAACCTGGCTCTCGCTTCCGATTTGCATCGTCGCGGAGACGCGTTGAGGTAATTCATCAGAGAAGAGAAAGTGAGCGCTGTCGACTAAGTAACAGCCTACATCCAGAAGTCCACCACCTCCGGCGTTTTTCCTTAGGCGAATATTGTCCAAATCCTCCAAGTGGTAGTGGAGGTGTGCTTCAAATAGCCTAGGGGTACCAATCTCACCTGCCGCGAGCTGGCGTTGTATTACTTGATGCTGGGGGTGGAAGCGATACATGAAGGCTTCTGCCACAAAGCGCTCTGAGGTTTGCGCTGCGCCTAGTATTTTGCTCGCTTCTTCAGCATTCAGCGCGAGAGGTTTCTCACATAAGACATGCTTGCCTGCTGAAAAACTGCGCAAGCACCATTGCAGATGTAAATGGTTAGGAAGAGCGATATAGATCGCGTCGATTGAGGGATCCTCTAGGACCTCTTGGTAAGAAGTGAATGATATTCCCGGTTGCGGCTCGCGTTCTGCAAGCATTTCTGCTCGAGCGCTGCCAACAGTAGAGAGACTCGCTGAGCGGCATTCCTGGAACGCAGGGAGAACTGCTTTTGCGGCGTGCTTGCCAAACCCCAATAAGCCCCAGCGAATACTCACGTAATTTCTCTTTATCTAATCGTGGATAAAATAGCGGCAGAAATGAAGGCTTTAGGCTATAGCACGAATGGAGAGGAAAAGCTGATATGGGCCGATGTGCGCGGGAAACAGCTGCTTGAGAGCGCAGAGGTTTGGAGTGTGAAGACACAACTGTTTCAAAAATTACAAGAGATTAACCCCAAGAAAGATCTCACCATTATCATCCGTGGAGCGGAGTCGAGCACCCCTGCCTCGGATTTGATTAGGCCCTATTTACAAGAGTATCAGGGAGTAAATCTGATTCTTACGGGGAGGAGCGTTTCGGACAAAGTCGAACAAACCCTCCAGCGTAGAGCGCAAGAGCTTGGCTCTGAAATCTGGGTAGTACCACCAAAGGCACAAGCTTCTCAAGGCGGCTTACGTGGACTTATCGCCGCTGTAACAAGCTGTACGACGGAATACTTTGTGCTCACCGATGCTGATGCGCTTCACCCCATTGAACTGATCAATGATTTAGTGACTGAGTTAGATTACGGAGCCGATCTGGCCGTCTGTAGTCGAGTGCATTCAAGTGCGTTTGAGCGTGGCTTTCAATTTTTACTTCGCCAAGCGCGAAGCTCTCTTGCGCGAGTTACTTTACGTCGTAATGCTACGCCGGTGAGAGACCCCTATTCGACCTACTTTGCAGGAAGGACTTCGAAAATACTCGCAACAGTACGCACGCTGCAAGATCCCGCAGGCACAAAAGACGGACAGACGCTACTTGAGCTGTTGAGAATCTTCGGGCGAAGTGGGCGCATTGCCGAGGTGAATTACCTCACACCGACCAGGTTTGCACGGAGTGGCGAACTGCAAGAAGGCGTTTAAGTTTTCTTAACACCGGCCATTAAAAAAAAGTCCGAGAAGTCAAATTTTTTATTTTCAAAATAATTTTTCCAAAGCCTCAAGAAGTCTCATTTAGCCTTTGACATCGAGCAAGAGATCGATTCTTATGTCCCCTTCTTCAAACCAGGTACCATTCACGGTTTGTGTTTGAATAAGTTCATTCACCGCAGCTACTTTCGCCGTTTTGTTCAAATTAGATGTATGAACGAAGCTCTGAGATTGTGGCTCGGATGAGTTTTGCATCTTGCGATTCTTACATACGTAGTGGCTAGAGGACCTCGGTTTTGCGTCACTGCGAGCACCCCCCGGTCAAGAAGGACTACGTTGCTGTTGCTTGAAAGTAGAGAAGTGAATTGAAATGGGTGTAATTTGTTTCTCTTCCCTTAAGGGTGGAGTTGGTAAAACAACCTTGTCTCTCAACGTCGCTGGCGCTTTTGCCGAGCGGGGATGTGAGGCCCTGTTAATTGATCTCGATCCCTCTGCGCACTCAAGTCGATTCTTTC
>CAYGNZ010000016.1:18309-19110 GCA_964351345.1 uncultured Bdellovibrionales bacterium
TTGAGAGTCCTCTTGCTCGTCTTTTCCTCTCCGGAGAGGCTTTACAATCTTCTCCAGATGCAAGTCTGATTGATTCTGCCGTTGAACAAGGCATTCCTTTCGTTCTCCCGGTCAGGCCGAGTTTCACGGTTCTACCCGGCGGACCGGAGCTCCGCCACTTTCTCTGGGGAAAAGCTGCCAGAACTTTTAAACGCTTATTTTCGCGGCTAATTGATGAGCTTCACTCCAGTTACGACTACATCATTATCGACACCCCACCGGACTATAATGTGCTGATGCGTAACGCGATCGCAGTCTCGGACCTAGTAGTGGTTCCTGTTGATTCTAGTGCGATGAGCATTGATTGCATGGAAGAGCTTTTGACAAACTGTGCTCATATTCGTGGCCCCCAGTGGACAATTATTAGAACGATGGTCAATCGTCAGGCCTCGAGGATTCAGAAGCTCTCCACTGACCGGTTGAAGGAATCAGTAAGTCTTCGTTCGGTAGACGACGAAGAGGAAGAGGAATTAATCGATAGCCTCCAAGATGCAGACAATTTTATCGCGATGATTGAAGAGCGAGAGCCCTCCAGCCAGGAACAATCTCAACTAGATCAGAGCCCTATCTATTTGTTGAATTCCGTGGTTGCCCGAACGGAGCAGCAGAATCGTCTTAGTTTTCAGGGCAGAACAGCATATGACACCAAAGCCACTCGCGGTCTGGCAAAAAAGTATTCTGCGGTGGCAAGGGAGCTTGACGAATTGTGGAGTAGCCTAGGTGAAGAGGAGAGCGATATCTCAGTATCTGATTTCCTCTCCT
>CAYGNZ010000017.1:0-16262 GCA_964351345.1 uncultured Bdellovibrionales bacterium
GGACAGGTCACGGCACCGAGGAAATCACCATTCTCCCCATGCGCTCTCAGCACAAGGTTTGGAGAATCATGTTTCTCTCCCGCAGAAAGCGCTCCCGCATCGGAGCCTATCTCTCCTGCTTGCGAAAAAATATTTTGATCACTTCCAGGCAATGGACGACCTCAGTATAGAAACCCGTTTTTATCTAGCAGTACGAAATGCAAAGTTGCTCACGTCCGTAAAAACTCTTCGTGGACACAACTGTCTGTAGATTTGGATGAACAATAAGGAGAAAAGGCTCAATTTCAAGCTAACCCCCTAAAATTACCGATGTTTTACATCACGGTATGCTTAACTCACCTTCTCTTAGCGCAAAGACTTTCCAAACAAGGGGATATTCCCGTAGAACCAAGTCTTGTAAGCCAGCGTTTTTGCCGCGAAAGGCAAGCGCGCTGTGGTAATTCAGAGGAGCTTGAAAACGGGCATGCCAGAGACGGTACGACTTTTTAATACGCTTGGACGGAAGCTCGAAGCGCTCGATCCGATTACTCCCGAGGAACTTCGGGTCTATTGCTGCGGACCCACGGTCTATAACTACCAGCACATTGGCAATCTTCGTACGTATCTCTTCGAGGACCTTTTAATGCGAACCCTTCGTCGTGCTGGTTTCGCCGTGACCCACGTGATGAACATCACCGATGTGGGGCATCTGGTGAGTGATGCAGACGAAGGTGAAGATAAGATGCTGCTTGCGTCAAAACGTGAGGGAAAAAATTCTCACGAAATTGCCGAATACTATACCTCCATCTTTTTCGAGCATTGCGAATGGCTCAACATTAAAAAGCCTGACATCGTGTGCAAAGCTACTGAGCATATTCAGCAGATGATAGACCTCATCACGGTGCTGGAGCAAAAAGGGTTTGCGTACGTCAGCGGCGGAAACGTCTACTTTGATGTGGCGAAATTTGAGTCATACGGCGACTTAGCACTCCTCGACACGAGTGCGCTTCGCGCGGGCGCACGCATCGAGGTCGATTCTCAGAAACGTAGTCCGTTTGATTTTGTACTTTGGTTCACGAAATCAAAGTTCGAGAATCAAGAACTACAATGGGATTCTCCCTGGGGAAGAGGATACCCCGGATGGCATATTGAGTGTAGCGCAATGGCAATGCACTACCTCGGCAATTCGTTTGATATCCATTGCGGAGGTATTGATCACATTCCGGTTCATCATTCCAATGAAATTGCACAGAGTGAGTGCGCCACGGGCGAGCGATTTGCCCGTCATTGGCTCCATGGCGGATTTCTCGTCGTCGGTAAGGAAAAGATGGCGAAATCTGCAGGAGAATTTCTTACTCTCGATTTACTCAAAGAACGAGGCTTTGATCCCTTGAGCTACCGCATGTTTTGCTTGAGCAGTAGTTACCGGGGGGAGTTGTCTTGGAGTTGGGAAGCGCTTGAAGCTGCGGCAACCTCACTCAAGAGGATAAAGGCTTCTCTACTCGCGCTGAAAGAAATGGCCCAAAGTGCGCCATGCATAAAAAGTGAACGCGGGGCGGAGCTAGTCAAAGAATTCAATTCGAGAATTTTTAACGACCTCAACATGCCCTCAGCACTTGCAGTACTTCATGAGACTCTTGGCGACACCTCACTCAGCGCAGAGGAGAAGATCGCGCTTGTAGAAAATTTTGACGAGGTGCTGGGGTTTGATGTCGCTAGCTGGCAGCCTGAGGAAATCCCCCAAGAGATTTTGGCTCTTGCCGAAAAGAGAGAGGCTGCACGAAAAAGCAAATCGTGGGCGGAGGCAGATTCATTTCGCGATGAGATTGTTGCGCGCGGCTATCAAATCAAGGACACTGCAAATGGTCCAAAAGTAAGCAAAGGATAGAATGAGTGACGGCGAAGGTCTAATTACAATTTTTGGTGGTGGCGGCTACATCGGGGCGCATCTTGTGCGACTCTTGCTTGATGACGGATACCACGTGCGGGTTTTTGACAACTTCTTGTTCGGCACCTCGGGATTAGATGAAATCAATTCTAAAAATCTCGAAATCATCAATGGTGACATTTGCGATACCAAGGCGGTCTATGCCGCAGCTCGTGATTCGGATTGCGTCGTTCTGCTCGCCGCAATCGTCGGTCATAGAAAAACCGATATTAAATGGACAAACACTCGGAGTGTAAACTTTCTCGCCTCAAGCGTGGTGCTTGACGCCGCGGTGGAACACGGAGCCTCCCGCTTTATCTTTGCCTCAACCAATAGCGTCTACGGGGATCAGGCGGGCATCATGTATGAGACCGCAATTCCCACTCCCATTAGTCTCTATGCTCGCCTAAAACTGCGCATGGAAGAGCGCGTGTTAAAGGCCAAGCAAAGTGGTTTTCATCCCGTCGTCCTTCGAGTTGCAACCTGTCACGGATATAGCCCGCGAATGCGTTTTGATTTGGTGCTCAACACGCTCGTTCGAGACGCCGTTTGTCGGCACGAATTTCACATTGAAAACGGTGAGCAATCTCGCTCCTTAGTTCATGTCGAAGATGCCGCAAGAGCATTCAAACTTTGTATCACGGCACACGCGAACCTCATTAGTGGTGAGATCTTTAACGTAGGCTCACACGAGCAGAATCTGCGCATCAACGAGCTGGCAAACATTGTTCGTTCACGCGTTCCCGAGGCTTCGATGTCATTCCAGGAGAGTGAACCGGACCTTACGGAATACCGCCTGAGTTGTTCAAAAATCGAAAAGGTTCTTGATTTTGCTCCTCGGTGGAGCATTGAAGATAGCGTTGCTGAAATGAGAGACGTTCTAAACTCCGGCATTCTGGGAGATGTGTATTCGCTTCGCTATCACAATACCTAGGAGCAAGTGATTTCAAATTCCCTGCTCGACCCCCTACCTGAAATGGTCCGAATCAGTTCGAAAATGTTCTTTCCGCTCTGTTTCCTCTCTCACTATTGAACAAGCATTCTACCCAACTCCTACGGAACCACCGCGTATTTCTAAATTGAATCGACAGTAAGAAGTTCTGCATTTATAATAGACAGGTCTGTTACTTCTTTTGGCTTTTATTATCGATACCGTCGCCGAGCAATCGCTGGTTTGCCAAGCAATTATAGGGCTTTGATGTTTTCGTCCTTCAGTCATTCACCAACACACTCCTCGCCAACTTCGAGAAGAGGTGGATTTTGCGTTCGCGTCTCTTCAGTTACTGTTTTCTTGCTCGCCCTCAGTCCCTTTTCTGTCCTGGCAGAGGACACGGTAATCCCTGAGTCCTTGTTATCAGCCACTCCGCTGGTGCATGCGAAATTATCCGCTTCAGAAGAGCCGAGCCACCAAAACCCTGCTCTCCGATTACCACCCGAGTCTACCGAAGCTCAGGACGAAGCAGTCCCGACGCTTGGAGAGGTAGACGTAAAAGGATGGGATCACCTCTACGCCCTCCTTGTACGTGAAGGAATTGAGCCAAACTTCGCCGCCGAACTCCTCAGCGATGAGCGTATGCCCAAGCAAACGCCGATTTATTTTAGCCTTCGACCTCGGGAGTCAAAGTATCTCTACCGCAAACACAATACCCGCCGGGCCAGAGAAAACGCTTTGGAATTCTACCGCACTCACTACCGCTATTTTGAAGAGGCGCATCAACGTTTTGGTGTTCCGAAGTCTGTCATGTTGGCGATTATTCAAGTAGAAACTGCCTGCGGCTCGTATACCGGGAGAAGCCGGACATTTCATGGACTTGCTCGTCTCAGCGCAGCGAGTGATCCAGAAAACGTAAAAGCAAATTACGAACTGGCAAGGGTGAAAGATAAGAACACAACTCTTGCAGAAGTTGAGGCTCGCGCTAAGTGGCTCGAACAAGAGTTCTTGCCGCATAGCATTGCCACCATAGAACTCGCTGGACGCATGAAAATTCATCCTCTCGAATTGCGAGGATCTGCAGCGGGCGCGATTGGTATTCCGCAGTTTCTCCCAGGCAATGTAGAGCGCTTCGGTTTTGATGGTAATGGTGATGATGTCATTGACCTCTTCAGTCCCGTTGACGCCATCCCCTCCGTCGCAAAATATCTATCGTCGCATGGTTGGAAACCGGATGTTCCGATGATGCCCCAAGAACAACGGAAGGTAATCTGGGCCTATAATCGCTCTGACTCGTACATTGATACGGTGTTAGAAATGGGTCGCCTCTTAGAGACAGGCATTAAGAAAAGTGACGAAGCGATCGCTGCGAAATTCAAAAAGTTGCTGTAAGGAATTTAGTTCAGCGAGAATGGCTTTGAGCCGCCTTTTGCAATTCCGTCCCACTCCTGCCGTATCCTGGCTGCACGATTTCGGCAGTAGGGAGTATTCTTGTTACTATCCCGGCGACAGTTTACCGCAGCGCTAAGCGATCCCTTTTCAGGTTGTGCGAAGTCAACGATTGCTTGCCAAGGGGAAGTAAGAAACGCACCGTCGGTCAGTAGGGTGAGCACAAGCACCACGACCGCAAAGCCGGATGCGACCACCAGCACCAAACGTTCCTGCTGCTTACGACCGCCAACGAAAATCCAGCGCTCGCGTGAGCGCTTTATGGCTTTTGGGATAGCCGATTTTGACTGGCTCTTATTTGTCGTTGAATCGCTCATGACTCCTTATTCGAGTGCGCAGTACCATCTCAGTAAGTCGGCAATCCACGAAAAGAACTATAGGTGGGCTGTAGGTGCCTAAAATCTCTAGCAAAGCTAGGCACGATCAAAAACGGTGCAGTCGAGCAAAACAAGCTCAACTGCACCGTTTAGCACAGATTTCTACAGTAATGAGATGAAAACGCTATTAGTAGCGATTACCGTAGGGATCTCTATTTTGGTAGGAATCATAGGAGCGATCATAGGAATCCCCGCCTTGCTGTCGGCGTAATTCATCAATCTCTCGTCGCTGTCGCTCTAGCTCCTCTTGTTGCCGCCGTTGCTGCTCTTCGAGTCTTTGCCGCTCTACATCTTGAGAGTCAACAGAGTTTCCAATCGCGGCTCCCGTTATCGCACCAATACCACTACCAATCGCAACTCCCGCACCTGCGTGGCCAGTTTGATTACCAATAATTGCGCCTGTTCCCGCTCCAATGGCACCGCCAAGCAGTCCACCTTTGGCAGCTCCTGATAACGGCTTTGCACATGCGCTGACGCTAAAAATTAAGGCTAGGCCAGTAAATACTGCAATACTCGCTTTCATACCCATGTCCTCCATTCGACCAGTGTCTTTATTTCGCTTAGCCGAGCCAGACTAAGCAAACTCGCATTAAAAACCCACTTCTGACTCTTTCTCAGTCTTACTTAGGTTTTGCAGAAATCATGCTCCTCGGTGTCATTGCCCTTGCCTTGGACGGATCCGGGTCTGAAGTTGTTCTAAATAAGGGCATATTTGCTTCCGTAGCTACGTATATGACGTTCGGGTTTTGGTTAAGTGTCGAAATCCAAAGGTATTGTAAATACTCAGAACTTAGGGTGGATCGAACGATTTCCTGCGCCTCTGCGGCCCCTCGGGCACGAGCCACCTCGATTTGAGCGTCTTTACGAGCCTGATCCAGCTCAAAACTCTTCTGTAGAGCCTTTTGCTCTTGCTCGAGCTTACGCTCAATGGCGTCTTTAAACGTGGTCGGCAGCTCAAGCCCTGTAATCATCAACTTCTCAATTGTAATACCACGCTGAGTAAGCTGCTCTCGTAAACTTTCCTCAGCTAAGCCGGTAAGGTCCGATTGATTTGTGATCACTTCTTCGACTTTCTTCTTTCCGATCACTTCGCGGAAGGTATTAATCAGCGTGGAATCGAGTACGGTCTGAACAAAGTCCGGTCCCACTTCCTTTCGAAGACGAACCGTTTCACTTGGGCGGAATAAGACCGTGGACTGTAATTTAACAATCAGACCTTCGGCTGAAGGAATATCTAAATTCAAGGAACGACGCTGCGTTTTGATATTCCATACTTCAATCTCACGGATAACGGGAATGCTGGGATACATCCCCGGAGTCAGTTCTTCGTCATTAATATTTCCGAAACTCTTGCTGATTCCTACTGTTCCATCATCGACAACGACACAGCCAGTCAACATCAAGACGCACGCTGCCATACTTACCGCAAAAACCAGACGTTTGAGATTCATCACGCGAGAACTCCCCCTAAAGCATGTTTCAAAAAGAAATATCTAATTCCGAAACGACTGCGACACTCGAGTGCGCACAGAATTGAAAAACAAGTCTGATGCCTGTTGTACGCGTCGTTTCGCTAGTGTCCTTCAAATCCCGAGGAGAGACAAGTTCTTCAACTACTCGTGCAAGGAACCCTACCTTACCTAAGTTTCGCAGCATTCTACTCTGTTTTGCGCCGCGCGCGCTGAGGCTTAAATTCAACGACAGTTTAGGGATAATTTGCTAGAGCTACCTTTTACCGAACTCGAATTGACGCATTGAATTCGAAATTCAGCTGAGAACGAGGTCAATTTTTACTGACGCAGAAGGTGCAGCGAAGACATGAGCGACATCGCAGACTTACTTCCCCGTATGCGCTCAGCCTATGAGATCTTCTCAGAAGAACTTGAGAAGCACTTGGAGTTTCTTATTGAAACAAAACAGGTGCTCGCGACAAAAACCGAAGCGGCAGAGATCGAAGAAGTATTCCGCGAACGCGCGAAAGGTTTAGAACAACGCTTCCATGTATTCAAAGGCGGAGCGGGCTTTTTGAAACTCCAGAAAATCGCAGCTCTCAGTGATACTTTCGAGAAGGTGTTTAAAAAAGGAGAGGTAGATCATCCTGACAAAATCCAGCTACAAGCGGAATTTAGCGCAACGGTAGAACAATTAGAGGCTGAGCTAATCTCATTACGCGAACTGCTCGAACAATCTGCGCCAGCAGATTCTTAGGCTTTGCAGAATTATTAACTTCCTACAGTCGCTCGTTTGCCGCCTCTGCGAGATCACTTCGGACAATACGACGAAGTTGTAAGTGCGCAGACTGAGGCCAGGTGCGGAATGAGTTGACCGCATGCACCAAACCATTGTTGCGTGTACTGAGAAATTGATTGTCAATTTGACTCGGATCACCAATCACCACACAGATACTACCCTCACCTAAGCGAGTAAGCAGCACCTTGAGCGGTCCCCGCTCCAAATTTTGCGCCTCTTCAAGAATCACAATGCTGCGACGGAATGTCCTTCCTCGAATATAGGTCAGTGGCACGAGCTCGAGTCGATCCTCCATCTCGAGCCATGCTTTTGCGTCAAAAGGTTTCGCTGAGCGCTGCACACCACGTTTAGAACCGCTACGCCCCTCATCAGGAGATGGAACTTGAACAATCGCACGCAGATTATCTTCAACGGGACCACCCCAGGGTCGTACTTTCTCCTCAAGCGTTCCAGGAAGAAAACCCAAGCTTGTGCCCACATCAACCATCGGCCTGGTAATTACGATTCGTTCGAAATGCCCTCGCTCAAGTCGCTCCCAAGCCGCGGCTAATGTCAGAAACGACTTACCACTCCCTGCCGGACCAGAAACGGTAATCAAACGAATACCATCTTCAGCCATAGGGTCAGGTTCACCGCAGCCCATCAGGGACCAGAGGAAGAATTTCTGTAAAACGTTCTTGCCCTGAACCTCCCCGGCAACTTTTAGGTAATCAACATTAGTCCGATCAATAAGCTCGACTGTTCCCTTTTCCGGGTCTCTCGCCATGCCGTAGGCGTAATGGATATCGGGGTTCTCACGGTCAACGAGATGAAAAAACTGGTTCACCATCGGAGGAGTGGGAGGAACGTAATGCCCCGCGTCCAGAACCTGGTCAAGCTCATCACAACTCAGCTCAATGCGCTTAATACCAATATTATCCTGTTTTGGTGCGCACACTGATTGCAGCTCTTCCGCTCGTATTCCGTACACACTTTTTGCCAACACTCGCAGGATACGATCTTGAGTGACAAGAATCACCGCGGGCTCATCCTCTTCACGTTCCACCACCTGGCCCGGTAAACCGGTCGAGCGGGCAGACAATGAATCTTCAGCCTCAATCGCCGTTGCTAAAATCTCATGGTCCTCGACATTCGCTTTTAAATCCCAGGCAATAACTTTCTCCGTCGATGGTCGAGGAGCCACTCGAAGAATTCCGCCTTTCTCCGTTTCGACCCCATCGAGTAAGGATCCGTAGCTGGTGTAAGTCTCAAGCTGTCGAGCCGCCTCGCGAGCCGCGAGTGCACGCTCACCACCGGCGGTGCGTAAGCGACCCAGTTCATCAAGGACAACCCGAGGGATAACCACTTCGTTGTCGCCAAAGACTCCGGCAAAACCCGGAGCCGAAATGTCACGAAACGTGGTGATATCTTGAACAAGTGAAATGATTGCAGAGGTATCGAGAATAAAGATTTTCTTATGAAGATTGGTCAAAATTTTATCCTTTGGTGCTAGCTAACAACGATTTTTCTTCCGGCACTATTTTCGTTCCAATTGAATTTCCCCGCCGCATAAATCGAGTAGATTTTTAGGTAATTTGAGTCCTTCCACATCGCCGCCCACGGAGAAGGTAAACTGCGCTGAGAGTTTCGCATTAGAATTTTTAGACTCTGGGCTAGGCTGCGGCTTAGATTTGGAGGATTGTAAGGCGGGCAGCCACTCCTCAACCAGCGTAAGGATAGACCCCGAGGTAATCGACTCTACTTTCTTTTTACTTTCCTTAACGCTGACATAGCGTTCGTACATAGATTCGGTCTCTATTGCTCGCCAAAGTCTACTACCAAGACAGTCTGCTTCCAGAAGATACTGAGAAGAGAAGTGTCGTTTGGCTTCCTCAAGCTCGGAAGCCGTTATTTGATGCTCGCGTACTTTCTGTATTTCGCCAAGGACCAAATCAATCACTTTAAGGAAACGCTTGCGCTCGACTGCCCCCGAAACCACAAGCATTGCCGTGGTGGCAAAGGCATCAACTCCAGATCCAATGTCATAGAGCAGTCCCTCCTGCTCCCGAATGACTTGGAATAGCCTCGAGGACATGGCCTCGCCTAAGACAAATGAAAGGAGTTGTCCTGCAAGATAGTTGCTGTCAAGTTCCGCCGGCCAGGGGCAGGCGAGCGCGAAGTATACCTGATTGAAGGGTCGAGCAAGCACGCTTGTTCCAGCCGAAGTCTTGGCCGGAACTCGCGGAGGTCGCGCTCCCTCGGGGAGCTTTGCAAACAAGTCTGTCACTTGCTCTTTTACCGCATCAACCGCAAACGCTCCCGAGAGACCAATGATAATTCGACGGCCGACAAGGAGTTGCTTTAATCGAGCGTAGAGTTGATCCAAAGTAATTGAATCGACGGTAGCAAGTTCACCAAACACCGGATGTCGCAGAACATCCGAGGGCCAGAATCTTTTACTAAGCTCTTGAAAGACAATTTCACCAGGATCATCCTCACAATCCAGGATTTCTTGTCTCACCACACCTCGCTCTCGCTCCAAATCTTGTTCGTTGAAGGCTGTCTGGCAGAGTAGCTCTGCGATGAAAGCTATCAGCTCTCGAACTTCTCCCTGGGCAACTGTTGCCTGAAGACATAGAGAATCGGCATCAGTAAACGCTTCGATACCCGAGCCAAATGAGTCCATCAGCGCAGCTATCTGGCGCACGTCCTTGGTTTTCGTTCGTTTAAACAGCAGATGTTCGAGTAAATGAGTGATGCCGAGCTTTTCGCTTGGCTCGTCGCGCAAGCCGCCTAAAATACAAATTCCGAAAGAGGTGGTGCTAAATCGGGAGTCAGGATCGAGTAGAAGAGTTAATCCATTGCTCAGTGTGTGCTTTTGTGGACTCGCCTCGGCGCTTTCTATCTTATTCATTTATGGCGAACCAATCCTCCTTCTTCATTTTCCTGAACTACAAAAACCCTGACGTAAAAAGTCTGCGCTAGATTTTCGATCAAGAACACTATCCCTTTAGGCTCACCGTTTATATACTGACTCGGCTAGAAGCTTCGCTTTTTCCATATCGAAAGATAGCGAGTAGTATGCCAAAAAGGCGATACTACTTTTCAGCATAATTCGCTTAAACTATTCAAATCACTAACCATTACTACTGTGGCCAAACCTGCAATACAAGCACGAATCCTTAAAGGTTTCAGAGACATTCTTCCAGAAACCGCTATCCCCCGTGGGGAAATGCTCACCTCTGTTACCAAAGTCTTTCAGTCATTTGGTTTCTCGCCAATTGATTCACCCGCCTTGGAGTATGCAGAGATACTTCTTGGTAAAGGCTCTGATGAAACAGACAAGCAGATGTATCGCTTTGAAGACAATGGCAAGAGAGATGTAGCGCTTCGCTTCGATCTCACGGTGCCCTTGGCGCGTTTTGCGGCCATGCATATGCCGACTCTTGGCACCCCTTTTCGCCGCTACCACATCGCTCCAGTCTGGCGCGCCGAAAAGCCGCAACGTGGTCGTTTTCGCGAATTCGTTCAATGCGACTTCGATATCATCGGCTCTTCTTCAGTAATTGCCGATGCCGAGATTATTGCTGTGATGAATGCCTGCCTCAAAGAGCTCGGGGTAGCCCACACTATACGCTTCAATCACCGTGGGCTACTGGGCTGTGCGCTAGAACAAATTGCTGCAAGCGATCAGTCAGTTGCCGTTTTGCGAGCAATCGATAAGCTTGAGAAGGCGGGTAAGGACGCCGTAACCGAAGAGCTTCGCACTCAGGCTGGATTGAGTGAGGAGCAGATACAAAATATATTTAATTTCGTTTCGCTCTCAAAAGACTCATCCTCAAACAAAGATACGCTCTCCCGCCTCAGAAAGTTTTTTCTTGATAGCGATGTGACAGAGCAATCTGAACAGATCATCAATCAACTTGAAGTTCTGCTCAACATTCTCGCTGAGGCGAATATCGACGAATCAAGTCTTCACCTCGATCTCTCCATCGCTCGAGGCTTGGATTACTACACCGGGATTGTGTTTGAGACCATGCTCACGGAGTTGCCCGATATTGGTTCCGTCTGTTCTGGTGGTCGATATGACGACCTTGCAAATCTCTACACCAAACAAGAACTACCAGGTGTCGGCGCTAGTATCGGCCTTGACCGCTTGCTTGCAGCACTTGAGGAACTCGAACTACTAAAGAAGAAGCAGACAACCGCCGAGGTGCTCGTCAGCGTGCTTGACCAAACGCATGCCCCGTACGCTGCCGCAGTCAGTGCAAAAATTCGTGCTGCGGGAATTAACGTCGAACTCTACCCACAAATTTCAAAGCTGGGACAACAATTAAAGTACGCAGATAAGAAGAATATCGAGCTTGTCGTGATTCTTGGTGAAAAAGAATTTACGTCAAAGACATGCACAATAAAAAGCATGACGAGTGGCGAGCAGGATACTGATTGTTCGGTAGAACAGACAATTGACTTACTTCGCGCACGACTGGGACACGAGCTTCCAAGTAGCGGTGAGCCGCACAAGTAACGTATGAGAATTACGACAAACACTGCCGAGTCACTTCGAAACGACTCTGGTAGAAGAATTCTGATCGCCGAGATTGCCGAATGCGCCCATGGCTTTCGCAGCGCCGATGGTGCGTTTTGGATGCATGCACTTCCCGACCGCGTAAGAACTCTTCCGCCAGTCTCCTACGATCGAACCAAAGGCGCTCCGACTGCAGAAACCTGCGAAACCGTACTGTTTGGTGAGTACGAACCCAAACGAACTCGTATTTCGCCAAGTAAGCCCTGTCCTATTCTTTATTTCAACTCACAGAGTTTTTTCATCCCGGCTGTTATCCCCTTCGAGCTGCAGAACTTCCGTCCCATCTCGGGACTGATCGTTTGGGTACAAGTTGACCTTGTTACCGCTTTGAAAAAAATGGTTTCCGCAGGCTACATTGAGGCTCCCGAGAGTCTTCGCGCCTCTCCGCGACTGAGCACGTATTACGGAAGTGTCGCGAATTTACTTCATGTGCAGGATGCTCCCTTTGGCTTATTTAGCATGGTGGAACTCTCTGAAGCTCCGGCGTTTGAGTTACCCATTATCTCTGCCGTGGATCAAAGTTCTGAAGTCTTTCCCGGACTGGCAGAATTGCTCGTCGATAATATTGAAAACGGAGAACAAATCCTGCGTGATGCAGAGCAGTATCAAGACCCTGCCCGCGGGGACGCGTTTCAATCATTTCAAAAGTCACTCATCGAAACAGATTGGCCATCGGCGGCCGCCGTGCTGCGCGATAATTTAGAGACCTGGAGCTACTCCGCAAAAGCTCAGTATGCAATCGCCTGTTTGTATGAGTCTTTGGAAAATCACGGCGCAGCTTCAGAAGCGTTTTACAATGCCCAGCGCCTCGATCATTTCGCTGCAATGGATAAGCTTCTCGCTGCCCAAAGTAGAGAGGCCAAGCCCTTTCGAGACGCCTATCCCGAAGTGTTTGAGATGATTCGCCGGGGTGACCGCCTACAGGCCTTGACCACCCTTCGCGGTGTCGTCGGGGAACATCCGATGGTCGGCAACGCAATTCTTTCCTATTGCCTACGTGGAATCAAAGAGCCAGAGGAAGGGCTCCAAGCCTGTGAACGTAGTCTTGCACTCAATCCTCATCAGACCGACGTCTTGGGGAACATGTGGAGTTTTCTTTTTGAACTTGAGTCAGACCCTGAGAGTCTCGCTATCGCGCAACAACACATGCAGTCCTTTCCGCGCGAACTGCCTGCGATTAGTAATGCAATAGACTCTTCTCTACTCCAAGGCGATACCGAGTCGGCTATTCTCTTGGCGCATCGCTATCTAATTTTCTCTTCAAATTTCCCTCAGGTAATAAAAATCCTGTTCAAAGTGTATGAACGTGCAGAACAATGGCGCGAGCTTGTCGAGCTACTTGATGAGCTAATTCCTTTGCTCTCGGGGCCAACTATCGAAACGCTTTGTTTTTATGGTGAGGCCTTAATCGAGAATAATCGCTTCGAGGAGTGCCAAGGTGTTTTTGATCAGGCATTAACCATTGAACCGGGCAACTCGCACGTCATCCTTGGATACGCTCGAGCGATGGCACGGGCTGACAAAGAGCTTGATGCTGAGCAGCTGTTGCGCACCGCGCTGAGTGATAAAAACCGTATTGATGCACCACAAGAGAGAGTGTTTCTCCTCACCCTGCTTGCCGAAATTCAACGCAGAACGGGAAAGCCAGAATCGGCCTTGCAATCATTTCACGAAGAGCTGGGCGAGGATCCGGTTGCTGCGAGCCTCGCCTTTGGTCCGATGCCAGCTCTGGAATATGCCGAGTCGCTCCTCCTGCTCGGTCGTCGTGAACAAGTGCAGGAAGTGACTACTAGATTGCAGGCTGTGTGGCCAGAAGACCCCTTCGTTGCCGAACTTGCAGAAATCGCTGGGCCTCAATGAGCAAAAACAACAAACGGTATCGACCAAACGTCGCAATTGTCGTGGTGAACAAGGAGGGGCTCGTGCTCGCCTGTCGACGCTCAGATCAATATAAAATTTGGCAATTTCCTCAGGGCGGAATCGAAAAAGACGAAACTGAGGAAGAAGCAATGTGGCGAGAGCTTAAGGAGGAGCTTGGCACTACCGATGCCAAACTCATCGGTCGGCTTCCAGACACAATTTGCTACGACTGGCCCGAGCACCTTCATCGAAAGGGATTCTGTGGACAAGAGCAGAGTTACTTTCTTGTACGCCTAAAGAAAAAAGCGGTGATTAACCTCGAGGCGCATGACCCTCCCGAGTTCGATAAAGCAGAATGGGTTTCTTCGGCAACGTTTCTTGAACGCATCGAGGGGTTTAAAGCAAAGGCATACCGAAAAGCACTGCTAGAATTGATCGATTTGTTTCCAGAGTATTTCAGCTCAAAGATATGATTCTTGCTTACTTTAGAAAAAGTTTCGAACGCCAGCTTGCACTTCTTGCACTCTCCACCGTGCTCGCAGCACTACTCAGTATCTATTGCTCTGTTGAACCTCGAGTCAGGCTCAACGCTGAGACTCTCTTTCGTGGAATACTTGCAGCGTTTATCACGATTCTAATCTTAGGAGTGCTGCATCTTCTTTTGCTCCTTGTTTTTGGCAAACGCCACGAGGAGGAGTTGAGTACTTGGACCGAGCGGCAGCGCTTAGACTCTACCCTACTCACGCTGAGCGGCTCGATGAGCCTTGCAGTAGCTCAAGAGCTTATCCTCCGAGGCTATATTTTTTCCTGGCTTTTGCTGATCAGCCCTCTGCTTGCCTACGGAGGAAACGCAGTGCTGAGCTTTTTACTACATTTTGAAGGGCGGAAAACGCTTGGAATCGCATTTTTGCGGGCGATTGAGGGGAGTATGTATGCTTTGATGTATGCAAGTAACCGATCTCTTGCAATGCTTGCTATTGCGCACTTTATTGTGGACTACTTAGTCCGTTACACTCTTACGAACACAAAGAAATCTTGGATACCTCATGCCCTCTCGATCAGACAGCAGCATTTCCCTTCTCGAATATTTTGACAATAACCGTGATGCTATTTTAGAGGATTTTTTCACCTTCCTTCGTTTCGAGAGTGTCAGCACAGATCCAGCGTACAAGCCACAGGTTACCGCGTGCTCAAAGTGGCTTGAGCAGTATCTTATCGACATCGGCCTCAAAGTCGAAAGCTGGCCAACCTCTGGACACCCTATCCTGTTCGCCTCATGGGAGGGTGCGGGAGCTGATAAACCGACGGTTCTACTTTATGGTCACTACGATGTGCAGCCGGTTGATCCAATAGAGTTGTGGACTTCTCCACCCTTCACCCCAGAGATCCGAGATGGGCAAATCTATGCCCGAGGTTCCGCCGATAACAAAGGGCAAATTCTTTACACTATTCTTGCCGTCAAAGCCCTTCTTGAACGAGACGGAGAACTTCCAGTAAATGTAAAATTTTTCATTGAGGGTGAGGAGGAGTGCGGAAGCAACGGCGTGTTGGAAGTAATCGGTGACTACACTGAGGAGCTTCGCTCCGACTACCTCCTCGTAGTTGATGCAGGCATTGAACGAATGGAGCGACCCGCCGTCACTATCGGCTATCGGGGCATTCTTGGCTTGACGGTCAAAGCTCGTGGTTCTGCCTTTGATTTGCACTCTGGCATCCACGGCGGAATCGTCATTAACCCAATCCACGCGCTTGTCGAAGTGCTGGCAAGTGCACGTGATAAAAACGGTCACATCACCATCCCCGGATTTTACGACGAAGTCACAGAACTTTCCGAAGAAGAAAGAAGTAGAATAGACTTCCGCTTCGACGAGGAGGAATTCAGCGCAACTTTTGGCGCCTCCCCGCGCGGTGGAGAAGCGGACTGCAACCCACTGGAGTCTTCATGGCTGCGACCGACCCTGGAAATTAATGGTATTTATGGCGGCTACACAGGTGAAGGTTTTAAAACCGTTATCCCGGCTGTCGCCTCAGCCAAAGTTTCCTGCCGTCTCGTGCCAGATCAAGAACCAGATGTCATAACCGCAAAGGTTCAAAAATTCCTCGAAGAAAATGTGCGTGAAGGAATTGAAATTACCGTCGAGAGCGACCACGGTGGTCCGCCAATGCGCACAAGTCCGGAGAGTTTTCTGGTGAAGTCCTCCGCCAAAGCATACGAAGACGTAAATGAAAAAGACTGCCACTATATTCTTTGCGGCGGCACAATCCCGGTCACTCGACCTTTAGCAGAGGCTGCAGGAGCTGAGCCGGTATTGCTAGGATACGGACTACCAACCGATCGCTGGCATTCTCCCGACGAGCATTTTGGAATTGATCGATTTCGCCTAGGTCTTGCCACAATTGGGAGAATTTTGGAGAATTTGGCCGAAAAAGAGTAATTCTGAATTCGTTGACGCCGAATTTATCCCTTATTTTTTTGATCTTCAATTGGTCCCTGCCTGCGTAGCCTATCGTAAAAAATGTTTTTTGCATTTTTAATAAACGCGGGCTAACCTAAGGAAATGAACAAACGCATCCTATCTAGCGCATCAGCGTTCGCAGTGAGCACCCACAGAGACACAAGCTCTACCGCTTGTTGTTGTATGTGTATGTGCATGCCGACGCTGTTGATGGGATAGAGCGACCCACTGACAGCGAATCGAGTTCCTTGGCGGGGAACGAGAAATTACGAGCTGTCTAGACCTTTCAAACTCCTTCAGCCTTAATTTTCACTCCTCCAAATCACTTCGATTCACTTTTAGTTCGTACGATTGCTGATTTCGCCAAAGGGGCAGAATCCATCTCAAAGAGAAGAATTAGTTTAGTTAGTAAGAATAGAGGAAACCAAAATGAAACAGATACTTTTTGCAGCCGCCGTACTATTCG
>CAYGNZ010000017.1:16272-18823 GCA_964351345.1 uncultured Bdellovibrionales bacterium
ACCGAAACAAAATGGAGTTCGTTTATCACCGCTACTGATGCAGCCGAACTGCTCAAACAAGACAACACTCTCCTGATCGATGCCCGTTCCAAAGAAGAATACGCGGAGGGCCACATCCCTGGGGCAATTAATCTTCCAGGAAGTAAGTGGAGAACGGAAAAGGCCAAGCCGGGCGAAGGTGATAGTCAGTACATCTTTCGTACGCAAGATGGCTCTCCTGATGTTGCCCGTTATGAGGCCTTTCTTTCTGATGCGGGAGTGAAAAACGACGACACGATTATCGTGTATGGCAATCACGCAGGAAAAGCGGATGGAACCATTCCGGCGTTACTACTTCGCTGGCTTGGTCATGAGAAGGTAAAGTTCCTCGATGGAATTGGACTGGAAGAATGGACAAAAGCAGGATTTGAGGTTTCAACGACAAGTAAGATTCTGCCGAAGTCAAATTACAAAGCGTCTCCAATTCAAAACTTCGTTTGGAACTTAGAGGATTTAAAAAAATCAATCGGTGATAAGAGCGTTGTTTTCTATGACACCCGCAGTGAAGAAGAGTTCACCGGCGAAGAGCCTCGCAGTAATTAACGCGCAGGGCATATTCCTGGCGCAGTGCGAATAAACTACCAAGACCTGCTTGATAGTGAAAAGAAAGCTCTCGAACCGAGCGTGAGTGAAAAGCTTCATACGGACGTTGGTATTGAGAAGGACAAGACCGTAGTACTGTATTGCCAGACCGCCACGCGAGTAAGCCTACCCGCGCTTGAGCTTCTCGATCTTGGATACAAAAACATCGCAATTTACGACGCGAGTTGGCATGAGTACGGAAATCGCAGTGACACGGATATCGTGGTACCAGAAAAATCAATCGCCGCTGGAGGGGAGAAAACAAAGTCTACCACCTCAAATGCCGCGAGCACTCCCGCAAAAGGGCAAACGACTTTCCTTGTTCCACAAACATCCGAGGAAGCTAGAACTGTTGTAGCCGCGCAATAGTGGCAAGGGGTGCTGCAAGGCAGTGCGCAGCACCCCTCTATTCCCTCTCTTGAGCCGTGTTCACTAGGGCTCAACCCCTCGCTTACGACGCTTTATTTTGCTTTCGCTTTAGGCAATACTTTCCTCCGCGAAGAGATTCTGTCTTTGCATGCAGATAAGCGTTCTTTGTCTTTGTGAAAATTAATCGTTACTGCTGCCCTCCGGAAGCTCAAGGGTGAGATTCCTTACTTCCAGGAGACAGCACGGATGCAAGAGGTTTTGGAATACTGTTTTTTGTTTCTTTCGGAATGGTGATGGAGAAACGAGCATGTGCACCATCGCATTAGAACTTCCAACTGAGGTGCCTGATCGAGTCGAAGACGTCCGAGGGATGATCACCTGTTTCAATGCACAGTTCGGTTCCTCTCAGGTATCTCATACGCATCAGCCACTGCGGCCTGAGTTGCCCGGTGTTGCTGGATTAGAAGAAGACTTGGAGCAGAACCGACTCTTCCCTCTACTGTTTGCAAGAGGATGTCAGGCCCCGCGGGCACTAAAGGTACGACTCATCGCACATGAGATAGAGCACGCCCGGCATTTGAGCGACTCCTTTCTCAGTGGTCTGGAATATGCCCCAGGTATCACTCTTCTTGAAATTTTAGAAGAACTGACGGATTTCGTTGAGCTACAACAGAGAGTGCAGCGGAGAGTCCGCGCGATCATCGCAAGTAATCCTGAATTTCTGGTCAAAAGCGACAATCCCGCACACTACACTAGACCGGATGAAATTTTGGCTAGACTCCGCGCGTACTCCGTATTTCTTCAGCAAGCTGCTGCTGCAACAGATAGCGTAGAACCGCATGAACTTTTCGAAGTATTTGATGCGGCCGATCTTCGATGGCTCAATCAAAACTATATAGAAATGCGAGGTCGAGATTTGTCTCCAGCATTTCTTGAAAACAGTCAGCTCAGTAGAAGGAAACCACGATAAGTGTTTCAAACACACCGCTAAGGGACCTGCATCCGTGCCTGTCCCAATCAGCTTGTCCTTACAGCAAAGGACTGACGCGTAATTCTCCCAAATTTTCCGCACGAATTCGTCTTCACAGGATCGAAGAAACCGCTGCGAGGCTTCGCGTTTCAGGATACATTCAAGTCTCCTTGCAGCAACCACACATTTGATCAAATAGGGCGAACATGCAGAAAGGAATCAGAAAATGGTGGAGCGGAGTACTCAGCGAGTATACCCGAGGGGAGGCAATTGCGGCATTTCGTATTTCGACAAGCCTCTTATGGTTACTCGATCTGCTTACAATTATCCCCTATCACGCCTACATTTATTCAAGGGAAGTACAGGCAGGAAAACTATTTTTTGAGCCATTTTGGTTCTATGCCTGGATAGTCTCTTTAATATTTTTGCTCCTTGGTTATTACACCAAACCGGCAGCCATCTGCTCTTTCATCTGTTGTTTCGTCTATCTCCAAATGGGTAGAATTCTCGGTCACCCGGAAATCATCGCACAGATTACGGCGTTTTATCTTATCTTCGCCGACTCTGGAAAATGTTGGTCGATAGATGCGT
>CAYGNZ010000018.1:0-17265 GCA_964351345.1 uncultured Bdellovibrionales bacterium
CATCTTGCCTTGAGTCTCGCCTGGGATTTGGGAAGTACAATTCCAGCGGCTCAAATGGCGTTTCAGAGTGAATAGTGCTCGTATTCTCCCCGTAAAAGCCGGCGAATCGATGACGGTGCATAACAAACCCTTCCTAGGGAAAACATCCCCGTCAGACCTAAAGTACTCGAGATACTCACCGCGCAGAAACAGAGTGGAGCAAAGTTGCAATTCTTTGCTCCACTCTACTTCCACGCGGGATTAGGGCTCGGCACAAAGTGTCTGGCGGAAGGAACAAACCTCATCACTTGCTGTGCCGCTTCTCCTCTCTGAGAAGTAGAAGAGGACAAAAGCACAGAGTTATTCTTCTTCCCGTATCCAAGAGACTACCGAGAGGTGACCTTGATGTCCAATCTCTAATCTCTCGAGGAAGGGCCGCTGGGGAAGATGGGTGGATTGAAAAATAGCACAGTGGAATGGCTCGAACTCACCAATGAGAGCGCGAGGGGCAAGAATGGGGGGCTTCCCCCTCGCGTTCACTACTAGGAGCTAATTCACTGCCTCATCAATTTCATCTTCTGTCGTATTCGCTGCCCGACCCACTGCATCTCCCGTTTCCTCAACCGCGTGTCCGACTCCATCACCGACGGCTTCAACCGAGTCTCCGGTTGCTCGTATCCATCCACAGGAAACGTTCGACAGTGATGAAAAGACGATTAGGGTAAAAAGTATGCGGGTAGACATGCGCCATCTCCTTTTAAAATCTGGGTTTACAGGAGACGCTATCAGAGCACCGATCAACCGAGGTCACCATGATGACGCTCATAAGCATTCTGTTCAGGCTGTTTTATTCCAAAGTCTAGGAAAATTGAGATCCAACAAAGAACATTACGATAAGGAGAGTACTATGAGCGATAGAATCGAAAGCGGTGCCGTGAAGGTAATTGAAATTATCGGGGTATCCTCCGAAAGTATGGAAGATGCGGTGCAGCAAGGTGTGGCGAAGGCATCACAGAGCGTTAAGGGGATAACAGGGGTGGAAATCATGAAGCATTCGGCGCGAGTAAAGGACGGAAATATCGTGCAGTATCACGCGAACATGAAAGTCGCCTTTGCCGTGAAGTAGAAGAGGCATTCCACGCACAAGCAGGCCCATTTCGAGCTACGGTGTAGCGCGTTAGCTGGGTTTGCTTGCGCGGTGCGAGTCGCGTTCAAAGTGTTTGAACCAACAATTCAGAGAATGGTATAATAGTATTTTGCTTGGGTTTGGACGAAGTAGGTTTTTATGGGTCGTTTTCACGCTATCTTTCCTTCTGCGTTTACGCCGCATCGGTATGTCCTTGGGGGTGTGCTGATTTGTAGTTTCTTCTTCCTCGCCTGGCTCCAGCCTCCGCAGCCGATGAACTCATATCAGGTTCAAACAGTCGCTGAACTTCGACAAACTCTTGCTCGCATGCAACCAGGGGATACCCTTACCTTGGCTGCGGGAGTGTACCACATCTCCAGCCCAATTGTGCTCGACATCGATGGCATTACATTCCAAGGAGTCGGTGATGAAACTGTGCTACGTCTCAGCGACGGAGCGAACTGTCCGGTACTATTTGTTGGCGTCGATGCGTTGCAGCCCAGTCGGTTTGTTTCAGGAATCACGATTCGACGTTTGCGCATCGATGGAAACCGTACGATGCAGACGTCTGAACACTGGCGCGAGCCAAGAGAGGAGGGCTGGTTTACCAATAATGGTATCACCTTTCGTGAGGTGAAAAATTCCGTCGCTGAGGATATCAAAGTGCACTCCGCCGCGAGTGGCGGGATTGTATTCGGGCTCCGTTGCGATGGAATTGAACTTCGACGCATTACCGCGTGGGACAATGCATACGATGGCATCGCCTGGGATGCACATGTTACAAACTCCGTAATTAGCGATTCCGATCTATTCGAGAACCTCTATTCCGGAATTTCCTGGGATATCGACGTGGTAGGAAACTCGGTGCGTACGACGAAGAGTCGTAACAATGGCACATCAGGATTCTTTGCTCGCTCCTCCTCTGAGAACATAATTGTAAAGAGTGAATTCAGTGGCAATGAGGATGGTGTCTTTATCGCAGACGGCGAGAAGCACTCAGGCGGGAAAGGCTCTATCGACAACCTTTTTGAAGACTGTGTAATCTCTGAGAACAGACGCAGCGGAGTTTGGCAGGCCGGAGAACAAAGCAGAGGCAACACGCTGCGCTCGACGGAATTACGAAACAACGGGTACCGCGCAGTAGATAATTCCTTCCCCGAAACAGCACCGCTGATCGTAGTTGAATAATTCTTAACTCCCGATCTCCTCTCAGACTGCTCTCCCTGCGACCTCTCTCTTCCCCGCTATTACTTTTGACCAGCACGTTTCTTGACTTCCTAGTGAGCATTTCGCAAGATCACGTGGTTGCGCTGGGCGCGTTCTAGTGCACGGCTCTTTTCCTTCATTCACAACCCTATGTGTAGAGAGAACGAACAGGTTTCGAGGGCGAACCCCTTGAGCAACGCAGCCGTTGTTAAGGGGTTTCGCTCTCTTAAAGAGGTAGTTCTTCTTTTTTGATTCAATGGTGCTGAGACCACCGAGGAATCAGAGAGTGTCCTTTTTCTTTTACTGATGGCTGAGACCCATCAGGAGGAAAAATCATGTCGAGTTCTACTGCTACTACTCCGAGTCATGTTTTGATTGTACGCCGTCAGCTCAACGGTCGGGTTGATGCCGCAAGCGTGAGAGATCCCAGGGTCCCCTGCGAGGACTTTGATGTGGAGTCTCGGCACACGCAGTGGCATTGTCTCGATACGAGCGATTATGAGTCGCCGTACACCGAGGGAATCAGCGCGCTGATTAGCTGCAAAGACGCGGTCCTTACCGTCGCCTACTTTGGTGGCGGTGATGCGGTTGATATCCCGATACCGGGATACGGCTACTTCATCTTCTCCGAAGGAACGCTCCGTGCGTATGATGAACTGAACTTACTTTCGGCTCTCGGCTTGCCGGATCACATTATCGTTACGGTGAATGAGATACCGCCGCTTGCAAAGCGACTTCATCTACTCAACACCACCTCGGATGCGGTCCGTATCAAAGAGGCACATCCCGGCTCAGGTCGTATCGAACTAATCGTACGCACGACTGATGCTGAGTATGAGGCGTTTGGTAACATCGTTTCAAATGTTTTTCGCACTCGCATTCCTGGGGTCGGTCGTCTGGCCCATGAGTATGGTCGGCTCTACTGGGATCGCGCCTATGCGAAATCCTGGATCGCCGAAGCCCTCGCCAACTCAGCTCCTACGGCGCTTCCCTTAAAAGGCCCTGAGAGCGATGCTCCTTGGCCGAAGATTGGTGATAACCCGCAGGGATTCGCTGCGGGGATGTACATGCTGATTGACGATGAGCCGTTCTGTCTGTATCGCGAGGAGGACTCGGGAAATAAATGGAGTTGGTTACGTTTACTGATTGGCCGCTGGGGAGTGGAGATCCTCGAAGATTTCTTCGATGCGCATCATCACGAGACCCTGCGAGTGCTCCGCGAGGGCGTTACCGCTGTCGCGCAACGCGTGGTGAGTGAATTGGGCTTGCAGCGAATTCGTTGCAAGGAATCCGTGCCGTATTACCGAGCTACGACGCGCGGCAATACCTTAGTGAAAGGCAGTAAACTTCTCAGTCTTGGCGATGACATTCGGGTTGCGCTGCTCCACTTTCAGCGGTCGGAAGGAAGTCCGAACTTCCTCGATGAGCTGGCAGCGGTCGCGCCCCCTTGTGATGCAACGTTCATTCCGTGGCAGAGCAAATTGGGCACACTCGTCCAGACGAACGGCCACATGGTTGAACGTGCTCATCGTGAGGACAATCTGCTCGCCCTTGTAGAGCAGTGCACTCAACTTCGGCCTGCGAGTTTTTATTCCGCTGAGTCGTTACCCGACGGAGATACACCCGCAGAGGTTCCTACAGAATTCTTCGGCTTCCTCGAAGCTCCATTTGCCGAGATTTATGCGGATCGTTACCGAAGCGATCTTGCGCATGCACGACATCCTTCGACTGGCCGTGCCTACGTCCTCGCAGGATTTCGCGCTGATGACACGACGTTTTTCCTTCGGGCCTGCGAAATCGGTTCGGAGCTTGGTCGAGAAACGCAGCCGGTATCTGACGCTCGCGAGCTACCGTTTACCGTCCTCGGCGTGTACGAAGAAGGCGCCTTGATTCGCATTCTCTAGGTTTCACACACCCTTCCCCGGGACATACTCTCGGGGAAGGGTTCTTGTTTTCGTTCTCTTTACACTCCCTCTACCTTTGCAATGCTGACCCGGTGAAGAGTTTGAGCACTTGGTCAATATGCGCCTGCTTCTCTTGGAGAGCCTCATTGTCTACTAGTACTTCGCAAACTTAGGTCTTACTTGTATCAGAAGGTACGGCAACGAACTGAGACCGAGCAAGGCGATGAGTTGAAATGGTAGAATCATTAGGCTCGTCCCAAAGCCATATGGGTTTGGGACACGGAGTAGTTCTAGCTCCAAGAGAATCCATAAGCTCCCTCCTCCCACAAGCGAAACTGCCACTGCCGTAGCAGCTGTTCTCTCCCAGAGGATTGATGCAACAAGGGGAAGCATTACTAGAAACACAATCGAAATTCCTTTACTTGCAACTACTACAATTCCCTGGTGGGCAGCGGGGGTAAGTGCCAGTGCGGCGATGAGCACAATTAATAGCAGGACAATAAGTTTGCTCGCGATTGGATTATTGCGAATGGTGCTATGCTCGCGACTCAGATCATTGACGATAACAGAAGAAGCAGTAAGTAGCTGTGAATCGATTGTCGACATGCCCGCGGCAAACACCGCTAATACGAGCAATGGTGAGGCCCACGGCAGGTAGCGACTAAAAAACTCAGGGACAACTTTATCGGAGTCCAGTAGGTCAGGCATCAGACCTATTGCGCAAAACCCTAGAATGGCGGTGGAAGCTATCACCACGAATAGCAAGATAGAGAACGCTGAGAGACCGCGAGAGAGTTCCTTGAGATCGAGCGCCATATAGCTCCGCTGCCAGGTATGCGGCATCACGATAAAACCAGAGAACCAAATAATCGCTAAGGTCAGGGGCGCGCCAAAATTGGAACGTTCGATTCGAAACAGTTCTGGCGCACGCACATAGGCTGCTTGGATTCCGCTTCCAATTCCGCCGCTGCTGTAGATTGCTGCTCCGGCGGCGAGAACCGCGACGCCTACCACAAGAAATCCTTGGAAGACATCGGTCCAGACCACTGCCCGCACACCACCCAAAATCGCGTACAGTGCGGTGACAATTGCAATAAGCACAATACCAAGCTCGTAGCTTAGCGTCTCTCCTGAGGCCGTCGCGAAAACCTTTCCGATTCCTACAAACTGTATGAGGCAATAAGGAATCAGTGCGGCGACCGAGATTAGCGCAACGGTGAAGTTAATCGTACGACTTGAATATCGATGCGCAAAATAATCCGAAAGCGTGACATGCTCCCCGTTCTTTCCGGCTTCATAAATCTTTTTATACAACCACCATGCAAACAGCGGTGCCGCCGCATTAAACGTCATCACCACAAACCACCACGACACACCGGAACTAAAAAACGATCCTGGAGAGCCCAGCAGGGCAAACGTACTTACCCAAGAGGCGAAATACGTCATTGCGATGTGCTGCCAATTCAAGCTGCCACTGGCCACGAAAAAATCATAGGCGGTCTGTTGGTTTTGCTTGTTCGCCCGGTAACCAAGCACCATCAGTAAAACAAGATACGCCGCGAGAGGTAGAAAGGTGTAGAGCATCGTTTAGCTACCTCCGTCGAAGGTAATCGTAGCTACCGTAAGAAGGGTAAAGACACTCCCCGTGAGAAAATACCAAAAGAAGCTCAAGGGTAACTGCGAGCTTAGCGCCACATCATTCACCGCACCCGACAAAGGTAAGAGAGAAATTCCCCAGAGCGCTGCGTAGCTAACTGCGACCAACTTACTATTCATGCTGTCCTTTTTTAGCACTTGTGAATCTATTCCAAGACCATACGAGCGCACGCTCAAATTACAGCAAAATACCGCCAAGTGCCTAATAATACGCTGTTTAATTCGCGCTACCTTATACTAGGTTTTTCGAGGAAACAAGGCTTGCTCGGGAGAAAGTGCTAATATATTTTAGCAGCAATGGGGAAAACTGAATTACATAAGTATCTTGAGTCAGTTGGGCTGAGTGAAAAGGAAGCGCGTTGTTATTTTCTACTCTTGGAGTATGGCACCCAGCCGACCTCTTTTATTGCCAAGAAAGCTTCGCTCAACCGAGGCACTACCTATGTCGCGCTTCATTCTCTACTGGAAAAAGGCTTTGCGCTAAAAAGCGAAAAACGAAAAACACAGCTCTTCTCCGCTATCGAGCCGGAACGAATTGAGGAGCTGCTTGCACGGAAGGCAACGGAGCTCAATCGCCAACAGGAACGCTTTCACGCTCTACTCGAGGACTTCAACTCCATTCGCAGTCCTTTTTCCGCAATGCCGAAGATTCGCTACTTCGAAGGCGTTGAGGGCGCAAGAAACGCGCTTGAGGACACGCTTCAGTCTGAAGAAACACTGCTGCGGGCGTTCCTATCAATAGTCGATATCTCGGATTTCCTTGGGGCAGATTATTTTGATGACTATACCGAGCGCCGAATTAAGTCAGGACGAAAGCTACGAGTAATCCGAACGCTAGAAAAAGATAAACAGGCGTATGCCAAATACAATCAGCAATTCACCGCCTCAAAACAGGCCAACCGCTTGGTGGGGTTCATCGACGATGAACTTGCGTTTCCGGTCAACATTTATATCTACGGCAACAAGCTTGGGATTATCTCTTCGAAAGAGGAAAACTACGCCTTAATCATTGAGAGCGCAGAAGTTGCAAAGATGCAGGCGACCTTGTTTGAAACGCTCTGGCAAAAAGCGGTAATCGAGGATCAGGGAATGCTAAAGGACTAAACGAAGCACCGAACGTGATGGAGATCACCTCCTGAGATAAGCGATTCTCCGCGTGCGTTGCTACATGCTTCGGTGTACGGTACCGATAAGTTTGTTTGTCACTTTTTGGAGATACCACCACAATGAAACCCCTGGGTCTTACCTACTCACCGCTCTTTTGCTCCTTTTTCTTTGCGCTTGGCCTGATAACCGTCCAATCGGCTGAGGCCCAGTTGCTGATAAATCCCCAGCAACAACTTAACTCCTCGAACTTAGATCTCGACATCGCTCTTTCTTTTTCAGAAATTGAGTACGATGCCGACGGCGTTCGCGACGCCGAAGTTGAGCGTACTATCATCGGTGCTGGGCTTTCTCTCCCACTGAACGACACCCTCAATCTCTACGGTGAACTGGGCTATATTGCGAAAGCCGAGTTATCGAACACCGGCGATGATGGTGATGGAATTCTATTCGGTAGCGGTGTTCGCAGCGTGCTCTAGCGACAGAACCAACTGAGCGTTCATGGAGGCGCCGGTTTTCGGTTTATCTTCGAAGATTACGACAACGGCGTTGATGGCGAGGAGGCCGAGATCGAGTTAGGTGCGGTCGCTCGTTATGATGTAGGAAATCAAATCGGTATCTATGGTGGACTCGACCTCGTACCCTTCAGTGATGGTGAGTTCGAGTTCAATGATCGCAGCACCGATATTGATCGCGACGACATCCTTGGATTACGCCTCGGCGCGGACGTCAAATTAGACAATCTTTTACTAAACGCGGAACTCGCACTGATAAGCGAAGAGGCCTTTATTCTCCGCCTGGGATTTCCTTTGGACTAGCCTCCGGCGGCTTTGCCCCGAGGGCGACGTCCTCCGCAACGAGGTAGGTAAAAGCGTTCTTGCGCTCAAGGAGAAGACTCTTGAAGCGTAAGTCGCTTACCACCGCACTATGTGCATCCCGGCGCTCCCAGAGCGGCGCTTTAAAAAACCACTGATACTTCTTGCCTGTCTCTAATTGCGTCAATTTCACAACCCCTGGTTTGCGCTCGTCTGTAGAATAGGCTTTTCGAAACACAATAGAGTTACGCAAGGGTTCGATTAAAAACACCTGATAGGTCTCTTGCTCTCGCAGCACACCGCGAAATCGCCATGGACCGAATGGCTCTGGGAACACATACTGGAAGGCGACCTCTCGCCCTTTCGCTTTTTCCGCGAGGATGGCGCGAGAGCGAAGTTGCAGCGCACCACAAAGCGCCATGTAGGCAAACAAACCGAACAAGCCGATGCGTGCAGCGGCGCGTATGCTGATGTGCTTACCGAATCTCCGCAAGAGCCACGGAAGGAGAAGTGCGACAAGCAGGATGCCCCAAAGATAGAGATCGATAATAAACACCCAGGAGAGTTCAAAACGCTGACGTGAAAAGGGGAAGAAGAGAACCACTCCATACGAATTCAATAGGTCCATTAAAACATGCAGACCTACGCCTAGGAGAAAAACAAATAGCCAACTAAAAAATCGTACCTGCTGATATATACGACTGAAGACGAATGCCGCGACCACCGCAAGGCAGGGGGCAAGGAATACCGAATGTGTCCACATTCGTCGATACGCCCACGTCGGTTGAGAGAAAAACAGCGTTCCGAAAATATCGACATCAACGATGTTTGAAGCGAGCACGAGTGCAAGGATGCAGCCTTTGCCGATTCTTTCTTTGATACCAGCTTGCGCCAGCGTTACTCCGGCGAGGGTGTGTGCTAAGGGATCCATCAGTAGTGTCGTGTCATTCTTCGTACATCCATTTTTAACGCTTGTTGCAAAAACTCTAAATCCTACAGAGAGAGGGCATCAGACTCCTCGTTCTAACGCAACATCTTTACTCATTATTTCTACACAGAAGGGGATTGTCGAAAAACGCCAGTTTTTTGCCAATCCCCTTCTGTGTAGAAATATGTTTGCGTCGAGATTTGCTTTTTCCTCTGGAAAGACAAGAATACGTCCAGCACATAGCGTAGTATAATTTTGTCCAATTCTTTAAATCTTTAAATTCTCTCGGGTAGAATGCTCCGCCCCTGCCCTTCTCTTACCTCCTTGCAAACTGCTTGAGGCTAAGAGGAGGAGCTGGTGCTTAAAGGTTACTAACGTTCGCCCTCTACTCTCGCTCGGGATCTCCCGTACCCTCGATTCAGGAAGGACTCCTTCAATGCGCTATGACCAAATTGCCCTCGCAATGCCGATTTTTCGTTCTCTTACTGAGACGGGCGCGATTGGAGATTGGCCAGAGGCCACGACTGCCCGAGCACTCGCTCTGGGCATACTCTGTGACCGTCTTGAACAGGGCATCGAGAATCAACCCAGCTTAGATGAGGCAATTGCCGAGCTTCGGACTACTTCATCAGGGGGCGATCACTACAAACGTCAACAGCTTGATTGGATAATTTATAAGACGGCCATACGTCTTACCCGAAAACTCGTGCAAGAGGTCTCCCTTCGGACACAAGCATTTCGCTCGCTACCGCAAAATCTACCCGGCTGGGAGCAGGATCCTTGGAAGCAGTGGCTGCAACATCTTGCCATGGAAACAAAAGGCTCAATCTGGGCAACGTTTCACAACGTCAGTCGAGAGGACGGCGTGCCAGAGTTTGGGGTCGCCTCAGATTCCTACACGCACTGGTTCGAGTACGGGACGGTATGGGAAGATGAACGCTTTGAGCCGAATGAGATTCTACCGTGGACCATCTCTAGCATTCGGGCGTATCTTCTTCACATAAGCAAGACTGTAGCGCTTCACTCGAAGCTTAACATGAACTGGCCGTACTTGTTGGGAATTCCGAACTTCGAAATCTCTTCCGCTCCCGCACAAAGCGAATTCGATTACTTGGAAAATACTGCATGGCTGGCTGAATCCGCTGACGACTCGAGTACCATCCAACGGCTGACTCCAGCTGAGGGGATCGAACTGCTGTTGGATGATTTTGAGCAAGATGTCGAATTGCTCTCCGCAGTCTTCGGAATTGACGAACCGGTCTAGCTCGAAGATAGCCCACCACAAAGGGGGCCAGGTGTTTTTACAAAGGTATTTGCACCGGCCCCAATTTTCTCGATGTAGCAAAAGAAAAAACAGCTGCACCGGACTTCGTAAACCTTGGTTAAGGAATAACCGAAAGGAGGACGGATCTATAAGTCCGGTGCAGCGAATGATATTCAGGCGTCACCAACAACTCTAGGGTCGCGGCAACTTTAGAGTCGGCGAAACTAGATAAGAACTGCACTGGGCCGCGCTCGTCCCTCGGAGTTGGGGGGAATGAGGGACATAGCGAGCACGGCTTGTTCCAGTGCAGCTCCGGGAAGCTAATCTGAATTCAAGAGCTGCATCGGGCGCTACAGACTCTCCTGGAGAAGAGCTACCAGAGAAGAGCCTGTAGTCGGCAGCAGCCCGATGCAGCGCAAGACGCGGTGCAAATAGAGCAAGGGAAGCGAAGAAGTCTCCGTTGAAAGACCTTGGAAAGAACCAACATGAAGTCCGTTGCGCTCGTTTCCCAAAGTCTATCAACTCTAGGAAACGGCAGCGGTTTCACTACGCTCGTATTCGTTACTGTAAAAAAGATCCGGTAGACATTTACACATCAGTGCAAAAGCGAATAACAAGCTTTGAACGGAACGCCTTCAAAGTCAAAAGACCGCAAGAAATCCAACGTTGGGGAAGCAACACGAGAGCAGTCAACTAGTTCCTAAGTGCAGAACTTCGATAGAATGCATTGCGGGAAAGCCGCGAAAACCCCTTAAATCTGAGCTAAAGACTTCACTGCATTGCTCACCCACCTAGCAATCGCGATTAATTTAGTGTGCTACTTGTCTTGGAGCAGAAAACTTCAGCATTCGCATACGCGGTAGCTGGCACACGCTAGACTTCCTGTTTCGCTTGAATTTTTTCGCGCAAGGTTTTTGCGTGCGAACGAATTGCCTCAAGTTCATCCGCTGATTTACGCTCAAGATTCTTCATTTGGAATGTCATTCTTCGATTCTCTTGTAGCGTATCAGCATGCCGATCGAGGAACTCCCAATAGAGCGTCGTGTAGGGGCAGGCATCATCGCCTACTGCTTTCTTAGGATTGTAGCGACACGACGAGCAGTGATTACTCATTCGATTGATGTACGCTCCCGACGCACAGTAAGGTTTTGTCGCCATGAGTCCGCCGTCTGCAAACTGACTCATGCCCACTACATTTGGCAGACTTACCCAGTCAATCGCGTCGGCATACATCGCCATATGCCATTCGTGAAACTCAAATGGATTAATGCCGTAGAGCAAGGAGAACTGTCCTATCACCATCAATCTTTGAATATGATGGGCGTAGCTATAACGAAGCACTGAGTCGAGTGCGTCGCGAAGGCAACTCATTTCGGTTTCACCGCTCCAAAAAAAATGAGGAATACTCTCGCTATGACCAAGTTCGTTTCTCTCCGCATATTCGGGCATGACATACCAATACAAACCTCGTACATACTCCCTCCATCCCAGTATCTGTCGTACAAATCCTTCAATACTTGAGAGGGGAGCCTCGCTTTCTTCATATGCCGCAATTGCTTTCTCGATGACTTCTTGGGGTCGTAGTAGCTTTACATTGATTAGCGGTGAAAGCCGCGAGTGGAAGAGAAAGGCCTCTCCCTCCCACATTGCATCCTGATACGGCCCAAATTGAGAAAATCTGTATTCGAGGAAATCTCTCAGTAAGGCGAGCGCTCCAGCTCGATCAACCGGAAGATCGAAATCATCAGAACTGCCAGGGTGATCACCAAATCGATTTGCAACAAGCCGTTGCACCTCCTTGGTAATTTCATCCTCAGAAAAACTTCGCGGGGCTTTGTGTTTTGGTGGTCCCGATTTACCGAAGGTCTTTCGATTTTCTTTGTCGAAATTCCATTCTCCACCAAGAGGCTCTCCCGAATCGTCCATCAGAATCCCATGACGTTTTCGCATCATGCGGTAGAAGTGTTCAAGTACCAGCGTTGAACGTTCCGACGCCCAGTCAGAAAACTCCTCGATGGAGCAGAAGAATGAGGAGTCAGTGATTATTTCAAGCGGCACCTTGCATTCCTTCGCAACCTCTTGCAGCTCCTTCAGTACCCGATAGTCACCCGGCTCAAGGACTCGCAGCTGTTTCGGGGCTAATCGCGTTATGTCCTCACGCAATATTTCGGCAAACCCCGCTCCCCTGTCCTTCTTTGAATCGTGAGGAAGTTCGGTGTAGTGAACCTGCCAACCCTTTTCACGCAGCTCGTCTCGGTAGTGCCTCATCGCCGAAAGAAAAAAGACGAGCCGCGATTTCGCACTGGGCACATGGCAGGTCTCGCGAGCATTTTCCGCCATCCACACTGCATCGTTTTCAGAAGAACATGCGCTGAGTGCAGCATTATCGGGGTCGAGCTGGTCGCCGAGTATTAGGCAGAGGGTTTCAAGGGTTGCGTTCTGAGACATACGGCTTTCGACGTGAGAAAAAACACAGCATTACAGACGATTCTCTCTTTGATTACCCCTCTCTGAGCTGCTACTTCTTAAATCACTATCAATGAGATGTCTATTGGACCATGAGGAGGATCACCATGTATTTTCTCAATTGTCGTCACCACGCTTCATCAGTACTACGAGTAGTTTTTGCGTGTCTCATCGGGGCGACGTGCGCGTGCGGAGGGGGTGGCGGTAGCGGTGGTGACGATGCGAGTGCTCCGACAAACGGTGGAAACACAGGCGGGTCAACGCAGACCTCGATTAACGTGGGAAAGACCGTTGGTTCCGTTTTGAAAGTCGTAAACTCCTCTACAAACTCAGCGCAAGGCTCTTCACGGACAGTGGGAGGGCGTACACACTTTACCCAAAACACTACCTCAAGCGTGGCTTGCGATGAAAGCGGTAGCGCGACAACCAACAACGTCATCTTCGTTCCCGACGAAGCTCTCTCACAAGATGAGACGGCGCCAATACCGTTCACACTAGATTCTACGGCAAATCTTCAAAACTGTGATGGCTTGAGTGGAAACTTCACATTTAATATTGAAGGCTTGCTCGTTGAGAATTCCTCAAGCTTTGTTGCAACCATCAATGCGAATCTTTCGGGATTTGATCCTGAGGCCGGCAACTGCCTTTTCATTTTTGATAATTTTATTCTTACCGCTGAGTCGATTCAGGATGATGGCTCAGGCACTACGACCGCAAGTGGTAATCTTGATGCCCAATGTGATGCCGGTAGTGCTAGTTGCACATTGTTTAACGTAGATACGGATGACGAGAACGCAATTAACGATAGCTGTGTGTTCAACTAAAAAAAAGGGAGCGCGAACGCGCTCCCTTTTTTCTACTCGCAGACAAGAAAACTCGTATCTGCGCGCTTACTGGTTCATCCCCTGCATTTGACGCTGCAACTGCTGCATTTGCTGCTGCATCTGACTCATGTCCGGCATATTCTTCATCATATCGCCAACGTTTGGCATTGAGTCCATCATTTCAAGCGCATTCATTCTTCGACCATCCGCCATCACCATCTCACCTGGCTTCATGTCGCCACAGTCACCAAGATAGGTCGCCTTGGCAACTTGGGAGGTGCTTCCCATTCCCATCATGGGAGGGTTCATCGTGGTATTGGTTGTCGCAGTGTAGGATGTTTGGAAATCACCTTTCACCTCGGCCTGGGAATTCATTTTCGATCCCATAATTGTACAGCGAAGGTTCGAACTATAGACCCCCCCGTTGTTTTTAATCTTTAGCTCCTCACATGCTCCGCCCATCATCTTTTGACCTGAAGTGAGAAACTTACCGAAGACCTCTTGGTTCATGCACTGCTTGATTGTTTCGCTACGTTTGCCATCAGTGGTGGTCGTCACACTCCACAAACCTGCTTTAATCGGCGGCAAGTCATTTGCGGCTGCGATACTGGGGATAAGAAGAGTGCTTAAAAACAAAACGTAGCGATTCATGAGATACTCCATAGACAGTGATGTGTGGTTCAAGAAACGTCGAGAAGCATAAATTCTCGTTGCGCAATTAGCAACCAGCTTCTCAAATCACTGCTGTTTTTTCCTCGGAATTTAAACCTGCCAGTCTTGGACTGTTATTGTCAGTTCCGTGCGAACAAAAATCGAGGTACGCATTTGATGGTGGAGAGCAGAAAAGCTGGATTGCCAACACCCTAATAGAGGGCCACTTTTAGAATGACGAGAAACACTATCGCAATCATCAGCAAGGTCGGAAGCTCATTGAATACTCGGTAGAATTTTTCTGAGTAGCTGTTTGCATCATTGGAGAACTGAACCACCTGCTTGCCAGAAAACAAGGTCGCGATTGTCATGAGCAGTACACAGAACAGTTTTACCTGCATCCAGGACTGAGCAAGCAACACGGGTTGTAGGTAGAGCATCGCTCCACCAAAGAGGTAGGCTGCGATCATGGCTGGAAAAGTAATGTATCGGTACAAACGGTATTCCATCACTTTGAACCGCTGCTTCACCACGGACTCAGTCTCGCCAGCGTGGTAGACGAATAAACGAATTAAATAAAGAATACCCGCCATCCAACTAATGACTGCAACAAGATGAAGGGAGAGAAGTATTCGGTAACTCATGACGTGACGTGATGCTTTAGAATGCGCTAACAGTTGCCTTCTTAGCTCAATTTGTCGCGAATGGACAGCATTCGCGATAACGCCTCGACAGTTTGGCGATTCTCGGCAAAGACAAACTCTCCCGCACTGCCGAGGAGATTTCTGGCCAATATTGGCATTGCGTTTTATAGTCTCCGAGCAGCTTAGCAACTCCGTGGGAATCAGCGATAGATTATGAGCACTAGTAAGGCCGTGGAATCCGTGACTGAGGCAAGTCTGGAGCATCCTGAAGTAAAGCTGGGGCAGTGGAAAGCTACCGCGATTTGCGGGAACGACATTACCAGTAGCTGTCTTTACGTTTCTGCCCTCGCCCTTACCTGGGCTGGTCCGTGGGCGCCAATCTCTCTATTGATGGTCGCGGGCGTGCTTTGGCTCTTTCGAGGTATTTACGCAGAAGTCGTTGGGGCGCTACCGCTTAACGGTGGGGCCTATAACGCCCTGCTCAATACCACAAGCAAGCGAATGGCAAGTGTTGCTGCCTGTCTCACGATTTTGTCCTACTTGGCGACTGCCGTGATCTCCGCCAGTGAAGCGGTCCATTATGCAATCAACGCTGCTCACACGATTGGGCTCGCAGAACAGCTGCACCACTATGTGTTCCCTCTCACAGTAGCGCTGCTGGGCTTTTTTGCACTGCTGACGATTAAAGGAATTGGCGAAAGCGCGAACGTCGCTCTGGGAATTTTTATTACCCACATGAGCACTCTCACGCTGCTTGTGCTTCTCAGCGTAGTCTTTGTCGCCACGCACGGATTATCGATCTTTGATGCGAATTGGAAACTCCCTCCTCCGCGCGTAAGTGAGTGGCCCATTCTTTTCGGATTCTTTGTTGCCATGTTGGGAATTTCAGGTTTCGAAAGCTCTTCAAACTTTGTCGAAGAGCAAGAAGAAGGAGTATTTCCAAAGACCCTGCGCAACATGTGGATCGCAGTGAGCTTCTTTAATCCAGTGATTGCCTTACTTGCGCTTGCAGTCGTTCCGCTCACGTTGGTTGCCGATCACCAAGAGGCGCTTCTTGCACATATGGGCTTAGTAATAGGTGGAGATAGCTTTGGTAATCTCCTGAGTGTCGCGATTTCAATTGATGCGTTTCTCGTTCTTTCTGGGGCGGTACTGACGAGCTTTGTCGGTGTCACTGGACTTATTCATCGCATGACGCTGGACCGCTGTCTTCCCCAACCGCTATTAAAACTCAGCCGTTTTAATACGTTTCATCGAGTGATTCTCGGCTTCTTTATACTCTGCGCCTTACTACTCTACGTTGCCAAAGACGTACAAAACCTTGCTGGCGTGTACACAATTTCATTTCTCTCGGTCATGTTTTTATTTGCGGTTGGCAATGGTTTGCTCAAACTTCATCGCGGTAGCTTGCCGAGAAATGTAAAGGTCACTTGGCTCACGGTGGTCACTGCGGGCGCCGCAGTCTTTGTCGGACTTGTGGGCAATATTTTACTTAATTCTTTCTATCTCAAAATCTTTTTACTGTATTTTATACCGGCCTTGCTCGTCATCCTCGTGATGCTCAATCGCACCTCCATCTTGAAGCTTGGCATTTACATTGTGAGAAGCATCTCAGGCGCGATTTTTGGCGCAGCTCGGGGTCTGACCCAGTTGATGGAAAAGAAGCTTGAACAAATTAACTCGCAGACCGTGGTATTTTTCACTCGTGGCGACAATGTCGCGAACTTAAACCGTGCACTGTTGTACGTTCGCGAAAACGAGCATACCAACAGAATGAAAATTGTTACGGTGGTGCAAGCTGAAGACGAAATTCCTCCCAATCTCTCCAAAGAGCTGGAATTCCTTGACCGGGTCTATCCAGAAATTGATGTCGAATTCGTCGCACTGGTCGACACCTTTGGGCCAGATCTCTTGCGACGGCTCTCGCGGGAATGGGATATACCATTGAACTTTATGTTTATCGGCTCCCCGGGAGACCGTTTTCCGCATCAATTGGCCGCTCTTGGCGGCGTGCGACTTGTCATCTGACGCTCGATTCGCCAAACGAGCGCAAATCTTGAACGTGGTGTTCGAAAATTTGTTGATGCCAGCAGTTCAAGCTGATGCAAGGGGCGTAAACCACCGACACCAACGTGTATCCTAAATTGGAAGCGTTATATCAGCGCCTCAAGAACTTCCTCAAGGTGATGGGGAGGGTTATGAATGTTGAGCCACAGTTTGCTCATCACGCCGTCCTCGACCACAGTGGTAAGCTGAGGAAGATACAGGCGCGATCGGAATTCCCAGCGAGGGATCCGAAGCTGGGAGGCGAAGAACGCTTCTTCATCTGAGAGAGTGCGTACCTCGCTGCAGTCGAACTGTTGATACAGCGGGTTCAGCGCCTGCACGCTTGGCGATTCGCTACTAATCAGCAACACTCGGTATCCCGCCGCGATAAGGGGATCGAGATTGCTCCGGTCAAGCAAACTCTTGACCAGCTCGTCCGACTGCGCGGCACCAGGAACGTTCTCCCAAGAAACCTTATCGTCACTGAACAAGGCTTCTTGGTACGCTGCTTGGGTAGGTGAAAGCAAGGTATTGGGGGCGGCGGGAATTCCCGCGATGCAGATCACCATCCATTTGCCTTGCATCATCCGCTTTAACTCGAAGAGATGTCTCTTTCCCTCACACACTCAGCAAACGCAGGGGAGCCCACCGA
>CAYGNZ010000018.1:17295-17912 GCA_964351345.1 uncultured Bdellovibrionales bacterium
TTGCATTAGATAAAACCTCGGCTACGAGAAAGGGTATTGTATCCGCTAGAACAAAAAATCTTTTAGGAGACTCCATTTCTCCTCGCAGACAACCTGTTGAACTGCCGGCTATCTAGCCTTGTTCTGCACTCGCAGAATGCGAGGACAGAGAGCCGGGGAGATTCTGCACGCCTTAAAAAAAGAGAGAGCTGCGATACTCTAGCAAGTTCACGACAAAAAACAACACTTGTGTCTGCGGTTATTTCGCCCCTTTCCTTCGCAAGTCGTTCGCGGCACAGCCTAGACCTCAAGACGCCGAGGTTCGTCGTTCTGCAGGTGCGGCTCTGGCGGAGGAAATATACTGCTCCCATTATAAAGTACGGCTTTTTAAACTCCTGTTCGAGGAGCAGTATATACTGCTCCCACTTTAAAGTACGGCTTTTTTAGAATCTTCCGTAGAGCAGTATATTGCCCCGCAGGGACTACAGATACTCATCACAAAATAAGGCGGCACGATCAGTGCCTCGACTGAGGCTGAGCAAAAGCCGATTTATAGGCAGTTCCGCCTAGATCGACTCGCTAATCGCTCGCCCCTTTTGGGAGCAGTATACTTGTTTTCCGCTAGCGCTCGGCAATAC
>CAYGNZ010000019.1:0-1806 GCA_964351345.1 uncultured Bdellovibrionales bacterium
TCGGTAATTCACCTTGGCAAATACTCGGTAGCTACTCTTTTCTCCGAGCTCATCACCAAAACGAAGGCTGCCAAAGGCCAACTCTTCTGTGCCACCACCACCGGTGATCAATGTCCCCTTCGTTTCTTCGGCATTCTTGGTAACAATATTAATCACGCCGTTTACGGCATTCGCTCCCCACAAGGCTGCTCCAGGTCCACGGATAACCTCAATCTGCTTTACATCTTCCAGCATGGTGTCGGTAGTATCCCAAAATACCCCAGAGAAGAGAGGCGAATAGACAGTTCGTCCATCAATGAGTACTAGCAAATTATTGGCGAACACATTGTTGAAACCACGAATAGTTATCGCCCAGCGTGTCGACCCATTTCTTGCGACATGCACTCCTGGAGCAAGACGAAGCGCCTCAGGAATAGATGTCACGCCGGATCGACGAATATCTTCCGCCGTGATGACGTAGACTGCGGCAGCGGCCTGAGATACCTTTTCGGATTTCTTCGAAACGGTCGTCACATCGAGACTGATCAGTTCTTCGATGCTCATGTGATTTAAGTTTTGCGCGCGTGCTTGCGGCACGAACAGAATCGAAATAACTAACGCACCGAAAACGGAAAACTTTATCGGGTTCATGCCTGCATCTCCAAAAGCCGGTTAAGTGTCTAAATTAGGCTAGCAAGTAAAAGACCTTACCCGCAATTGGATGCTTTTTAGGGGAGAGAGAATCAAGCGTCGCGCGATTCAATTTTTTCGCCTAGATTTAGGCAAGAAAGCACAGCGCCGATTCACGTTGCTTCGAACCGGAATCGGCGCTTAAAATTGTAGTTCAAAAGAACTCGACTCTAGAGAGAACCTGCCAGACCAACTGCCAAGACCAGTTCGTCGTCTGTCGAATCATCAACTTCGAAGATCATCGTCAGGCTCGGAGTAACACTTACGACACCTGCCTCAAAATCTGAGGCGAGGCCAAGCGCAACAAACTCAAGTCCGTTGTCCACGTATACTTTCTCCGCACTTGCTGCGAATCCAAGCGTAAGGGAAGGAGTGAGGTTCCAACCTTCGCCCTCAAACCCGTGCTCAACGGCTGCTTCAAAGTAGTGGGTCTTGAACTCATCAACATCTCGATAATAGGCAAGACTTGGAGAGAGCAAAGTATCAAGAGCCAAAGAAACATAGAACTCTTGAGTATTTGCAATTTGGTCATCGCCATTTGGAAACACGTAGAAGATACCTCCCGCACCAAACGTGACGATATCGAAACTCACTTCGTAATCGATAGTCCAATCAATTTCGGTAAATCCCTCTGGCGGTGAGTCATCTTCAGCAGAAAAGTGGCCCCAAAAACTTCCACCAATGCTACCGAGATCGCCTAACGAATAGCCAACCGCGACCGCAGGCTGCACCGAAAGTCCATCGTAGAGATTCTGTCCACGAAACACGTAGTCAGAGAGAACGTCTACCCCTAAATCGACGCTGAGCGGCGATTCTTCCTCGGCAACGACAGTGCTTGCAGAGAAGCATGCTGCAAACATCAACGAAGCGCTGAGCATTTTAATTGATAATTTCATAAGCCCTTATTTGTCTCTATCTTTTACTAATGCCACCCCAACTCTTAGGAACGCCCGCCACAACTTTCGCTCCCTCTTTTTCGCTACTGTGATTTTCGTCAACCCGCAAGTATTCCCTTCGATAATTCAGAGACGACGTAGCTGTCGCTGAGAAAAGGACGCGTCTAACGTGAGAACCTTTATTTGATGGATTGTTTGATCTACCGCAGAGCAGGTCGCTCTGCGGTAGCGGTATCGTTTA
>CAYGNZ010000019.1:1826-13598 GCA_964351345.1 uncultured Bdellovibrionales bacterium
GAACCTCTGCTTCCATCGCTCCATTCTTAGGCCCCGTGGCAAACATTGGGGGAAAGAGCACATAGGCCTCGCCTCCGTGTTCACTAATATCGAGTCCCTGCACTTCTTCTTCAGGAGAGACTCTGAGGATACCGACTGCCTTCATTGCTAGGAATAAAGCACCCATCGTGAGGAAAGCCCAGCTACAGATTGCAAGACAACCGATTGCCTGTGCATAGAGCGAATGGTCACCAAAGATGCCGGTAGCCAATCCACCCCAAACTCCGCAAAGTCCGTGAACAGGCCAGGCTCCGACAGGGTCATCAATTTTGAGCGAAACAAGTAAGTGCATGCCCAAGACGACGAGACCGCCTGCAACTACGCCAATCACCACCGCAGCTCCGTTGGTAACTGAGTCGCAGTTCGCAGTAATTCCAACAAGCCCGGCGAGAGCGCCATTTAGTCCATAGGCCAAGTCAGGCTTCTTCTGGATAAACCAGCCGAGAAACATTGCAACGAGCGCTCCAGCAGCAGCAGCTAACGTCGTATTGACGGCAACCAACATGACGGCATTGGTATTTGCAGCACCGTCGATGGCGAGCTGACTTCCAGGGTTAAACCCATACCAACCCACCCAGAGAATAAACACTCCGAGTGCTGCCATGCTTAAGTTGTGGCCAGATATCTTCATTGGCTTTCCGTCCGCATCGAATCGACCAACACGAGGTCCAAGAATCATTGCCCCGGCTAGACCTGCAAAGCCACCAACCGCGTGCACGATAACAGAGCCAGCAAAGTCATAGTAGCCAAGCGCATCCAACCAGCCACCACCCCACTTCCAGAAACCACTGATGGGATACACCAAGCCAGTAAGAACCGCGCTATAAATCAGGTATGCGCCAAACTTCATTCGACCTGCAACCGCACCAGAGACAATCGTGGCAGCGGTGGCGGCAAAGGCTACCTGAAAGAACCAGTCAACCTGAGGGTGTAGGTTTCCACCCACGGCTTCCGGAGCTTCCGTTCCGATAAAAAAGCCGCCGAATCCGAATATTCCACCAGCAAAACTCTCGCCGGGATACATCAACCCGTATCCGACAAGGAAAAACAGCATTACGCCGACGCAGAGGTCCATGAAGTTTTTGCAAAGAATATTGACGGTGTTTTTCTGGCAGTTAAATCCAGCCTCTAACATCGCAAAACCCGCCTGCATGAAGATAACAAGCACCGCTGCGACAAATAAGAAAAGGTTATCAATTGCGTATGAACGCTCCGCAAGTTGAACGGCTGGATCTGCCACTGCTTCCTGAGCAAGGGCTGAAGCTGACGAGCTAAGCGATGCGATTGCAGTGAGTAAAAAATAGCAAGACGTCTTTCTAAGGTTCATCGTATGAAATACTCCCCCTACGTTGTTCTTAAGAATAAATACCTGTCACCGTGTGCACAGGTGATAGAAGTGTATTCTTTCCTCAAGCAAGGATTCTTGTGAGAGCAATACTTGCTACGCACTTCGCACTCCTAAATCTCAATGCACGAATGCCTCGGGCCACCCAGCCAAAGGAATCGAAGCGTCACGTTGCCTCAGTTAGGATCATAAGTGAAATTGATAATGTTTATACCTTTCATTGGTTGCATCAATGCCAGCAAAAAGCGCCTCACGTCCCTCATCACGCAGCGTCGTTCTGGGGAGCTAGGTGTTTAGATTGTTAAGGATATTTGATTGAAATTTGCGGGAATCGGCACTATTCTCTCGGCGAGGAGTAAGCCCGAACGCAGATATTGAGGACGCACGTTGAGCACCCCTACCTATTCCAAAACCCAACTTCAATCAGCCATTCGAGAGCGACAGGTGAGCGCAGGATTGCTTCTAGTCGCAGTGCTCCTTGCTGGAGCCGGAATAGTAGAAGACTTGCTCGAAGGACACGGCCTGGAGCACGTCATAGTTGAGGCCGCCTTCTTCATTCTTGCAATTCTCGGCGCTCTTTATCTTCTCAGCAAATCAAATCGTTTGCAGGAGGAGGCTTCGGTGCTGAAATCTGAAATTAGCGGACTGCATAAGGATAGTGAGTATTGGAGAAGGACTGCGGGAAATTATTTACGGGGTCTTGGTACTGCCATTGATGAACAATTCTCACGCTGGCAGCTATCTGAAGCAGAAAAGGACGTTGGCTTACTCCTGCTCAAAGGCCTCAGCCACAAAGAAATCGCAGACGTTCGAGAGACCTCTGACAAGACTATTCGACGCCAGGCCGCAGCTCTGTATAATAAAGCAGACTTAGATGGCAGAGCGCAGCTCTCTGCGTTTTTCTTAGAAGATTTGCTTTTGCCAGAAGATCAAAGCAGTACTCCGGCGATCAATTCAGTTCGCGATACTCCAAACGTGGGCTAGTAACATGAAAATTTTTCTCTTTTTATTCGTCGCTCTTGTCATCCTAATAATGATAGCTGGCTCTATCTACATCTCCCTCCCCTCGAAAGTGCTCGGCGACCTCGAGGAACGTTTCCAGAAAAAAGCAGAACTACCGGATGACAAGACTAATTCACCGTAATCTGGACCGCCGTTTTCTCACCCGCTTTAACCTCCACCACTTGCTCCGTCTTCGAGAGACCTTTCGGCGACACGCGTATCGTATACTTTCCTGGTAAGAGTCTGAATTCAGGAGTGGGGCCGCTACGTTGAGTCAATACTTTTGGGGAACGCAATGGATCGCTCTCAATCGTCAGCACTTCCCAGAACGCATTCCCCGCTGACTCCGTGGTTCCCTCCTTCACCGTTTCAAGGCTGAGCAATCCTTCTTGCGGGAAAAGCACTTCGATTTCTGAGCGCTTACCACCCTCTACTTCTATCTCTTGCTCAACCTCAGCCACTCCATTGGTTACTTTGCCCACCACTTTGTATTTACCGGGGAGTAATACGTATTCAGGAACATTTCCTCCGCCGTAGGTCACCGTTTCTGCCTTTTTGAAGATATCACTAGGGATATCGTAGACGGTCCAGCGAACCCCCTCTACTGGCTCACCTCCCTGCTGGTTCACCGGCTTAAGCACGACGATTCCTTCCTTCGGCACGAGTACTTCAATTTCTGTACGCTTTCCCGCAAGCACTTCGATTTCCTGTTCGACGTTGAATTTCCCTTTTCTTGATTTTACTCGCGCAAGATATTTTCCAGGCACGAGTTTATATTCGGGCACATCACCACCCCCATACGTCACCGTTTCAGGTTTTTTGGTAGGATCTGATTCAACACTAAGTATCGTCCAGGCCACTGCTTCACGAGGTTCCCCGCCAGCCTCAGTAACCGCTTTCAGTACCGCAAGACCCTCTTGGGTAATGATAACTTCCACTCTGTTTTTCTCACCGGCACGAACCTCTGCATCGACTACGGATTCTGCCTGGCCACCCACTGAACTGGCTCGGACCTCATACACTCCCGGGAGTAAGGTATATGACGGAGTGTTGCCTCCGCCGTAGGCGATATTTTCGGGTTTTTCGCCAATGCCTGTGGGTTTGGTGTATACGGAGAATTTTACTTGCTCGAGTGGCTCACCGCCGGCTTCCGTGACCGCAACCAACTCAAGGATACCCTCCTTGGCAAGCACCACCTCAAAACGTTTCTTTTCACCAGCAACAACGCTCACCTCTGCTGCGGCTTTTGCCTTCCCCTTTACTGAAGATACCTCAGCGTAATACGTTCCCGGGAGCATGGTATATTCAGGCGTTGCACCGCGGCCATAGCGAAGGTTCTCACGTTTGCCGCCGGCATTCGGCGCTTTATCAAATACGTTCCAGCTCACGTTCTCCAGCGGCTCTCCACCTGGAGTGTTCACCGCGACAAGCTCGAGGATGCCCTTCTTCGCCAAAACAACCTCATAACGAGACTGTTCACCCGCTTTTACGTCAACCTCAACACTTGCTGTCTGTTCCGTATCTCTCGAAAAGACTTTTGCCTGGTACACGCCTGGAAGCAGTGTGTAAATCGGAGTTGCTCCCTGCCCGTATCTAATCTTCTCCGGTGCAGCCCCCGTGGTTGCAGGTGGAGCAAAGACTTCCCAACCGACATTGTCTAAGGGTGTTTCGCCCTCCTTATTGACCGCGACAAGCTCAAGCTTACCCTCAGTGGCAAGCAGCACCTCAAGTTTCAACTGCTCTCCTTCCGCGATTTGAAACTCTTTCTCCACAGTGGCCTCGCCGCTACTTGAGGTGGCGATAGCTTTGTAGGTCCCTGGCTCAAGCTCGTAGCGCGGACTTGCACCTCCTCCTGCCGTCACTCGCTCGCCGCCTTTGGTAATTCTCCATACGACATCTTGTAGCGGTTTGCCGCCCTCCTCGTTCACCGCCACGAGATCCACAGCAGTACTAACTTTCACAACCTCCTTCACCGCCTCAGCAAGTGAGGACTTCAGACTTTCGGCATTCGTCGCTGGTAGAAACTTTCCACCCGTATTGTCTGCAACACAGCGGAGTTTCTTGACGTCTTCATCTTTGCTCACATCAAAGCCAATGACGTGGGCGGTGAAATCAAGCCCTTTCGATTCCATGTCTTGTGACACCGCACAAGGATCAAGGTCGCAAGTCTCAACGCCATCACTCACGAGCACCACGGTCGCGCGGCTCTCGGTATATTTGAGTGTTTCTGCGGCTTTTAAGACCGCGGCGGTAAGCGGTGTCTTTCCTTTTGGATTTAACTGCTCAACCGCCTTTACAAAGCGCTCTCTTTCAAGCGGTCCCGGGGAGACAAGCATTTCAATATCAGCGCAATCTGCCTTCCGTCGATGCCCATACACCGTCAGACCCACATCAACTTCTTGATTCCAATCCGACACCAGATCCTTCACTACTGATTTCGCGATCGCAATTTTCGGCTCATTATCTATCTGCCCCCACATACTTCCCGAGGCATCGAGAACAATAATAACTTTCTCCCGCTCTGCTGGTTCGGCTTCAGCCCGTGGCACAAATGCCGCAGCGCGAAGAGAAAGAATTGTCAAAAGAAAAATAACAGTGGTGGTGATACGAGTTGCGCGCATAGTCCTAGGAACTTTCCTCTAAGAAAAATTGAACAAATATGTGCATGAATTAGCGGAAGGAGCTTAGCACTTTTGCAATTTCGATCCCACGTGCAGTATTAGCGACCAATATGCTGTTTGATTGGCGATTTTCTCAGACACTCTCGCTGCACGTGGTAGAGACGCGCCTTCGAGCAACAAAAAACTCAACGAGCTATTCTGAATCTGCGTTTTCGCAGCGATTCTTGCACCAGGCGTCGAAGGAGTAGGCTCCAGCTCCTGTGAAAAATAGCGTGAGATAGGGGAGCAAGTGCATCAAGGCAAATTCCTTTTTCGCCCAGGGGTCATCGCCATGTACCACTAAGGCCGCCACAAGCATGGTGATAATCAAGGGGATGCTCGCGAGTCGTGTAGCAAAGCCAAAAATAATCGCTGCCGAGCAAAACACTTCAGCTCCAATCGCAAGCCCCATGCTCAGCGGAGAACCCACACCAAGCGGATCGGGAAACATCGCCGATTTTTCACTAAAGCTCTGTAGTTTTCCGAGTCCGTGAGCAAACAGCATCATTGAACCCGCAGAAACCCTCAACAAAAGAAGGCCAAGTGAAGTGAGCTGCTCGTTGAGTGGATCGCTTAGATGGCATTTCGAGCACCAAGAAAACATTTCTCTCCCTCCCAGTCTAAAACATTATTCCCGCTCACGATTACATAGAGCTAAGGATAAGGATAGTGAAAGTAGTTGTAAGAAAAGAGTAATAGAGAGCTGATAAGATAGATTCCTTACAGCTCTCTGTTACTTAGGAGCTGGAAATTCCAAGCCGAAGCTCAGCGTAACTTAGAACCTCTTGAGGCACATCGGCCAGAATTTCACCGAGACAATCAGGCACGCGCGCAGGAAGGCACAGCGTCTGCACCCATTCCCATTTGCCCTCCTCTGCGAGTAGAGAGGCGACAAAAAGACGCGTGGAAAAGATCTCCAGAAGCTCATTTAAGGACGAGATGTTCCGTCGAAGGACTGAATTGCAATGGCGACTCAGTTCTATTTCCCGCAGTGCCTCTAGCTCGATTGAAAAGCGCTCAGACAAATCGAGTCGTCGGATTCGAGCCGCTTTAAGCTCGGCGGTAACACTCGCTACCTGCCCTTCAAGCTCTGCGATGGTCACATCTCGTTTTTGTAATTCGAGCTCAAAGGTAGTTCGTAACGCTCGTACTTGCTCGGCCTCTCCCTGCTCTTTGGTTGCAAGCTTTGCTTCAAGCTCAGCAAGTGCTAATCGCTGCGTTTCGGCGGATTGAGCAGTGGCCGCGCGGAATTCCCTTCGGAGTTCCTCGCGCCGAGCGTGCGCATCACTTCGTTCTTGCTCGAGCTTCTCGAGCGCCTCGGCGAGGTCTCGCTCAAGCTGCTCAAGACGCTCAATTCTACCGGCGCGCTCCGAGTGTATTTTAGCAATCTGCCGCTGTAAATTGCGCTTCTCTTCTTGCAACGTCCTCACGTCGGCATCCGCACGCTCTAGTCTTTCCACTACTCCTTGGTGCTCGGAAGCAATTTTCGCCTGCACCGAATTACCCAGGCGCAGTTCTTCGGTAAGTCTTGCGACTTCTTTTTGGTACTCGCTCTCATCACCTTTCTTCGTCGCACGGAATGCTAAAAGTTCCGCACTAATCGATTCAAGCCGTTCAGCCAAAGTTGGTGGCTTCGCTCTACGTCCCTTCTTCGCCTTTTTACGACCGCCCTTGCGCTGCTCCTCTTGCCGTTTGATTGGCGGAAGTCGATGTTCGAGGTCTGAAAGCTCCGCTTCAACCGCCAGCAAATCTTCAATTCGGCCTCGTGCCGAGGAAGCTTTGCTTCCAAGCAGTTTCAGTATTTCCTCGAATGCCTCAAGGCGTTTCACCGAATCATTCACCGCCTCAATCGGCAGAAGAAAACCAAAATCAATGAGCACAAACAGCGAAGCAAAGACGAAAACAATTCCGCTTGCTGCCGCGATCAATACCATAACTCCACGGCTCAGCGATTCGTAGCTCGGAAGAATCGCTAGGCAACACAGAGAAGCGAGCACGATCGGCAGGACTAGGAACACACTGCGATAGGTGAATACTTCTTCACCTTTCCTCATCCTTGAATACCCGTTTGGGTTTATTCGCATTCGAAACATCGCCTATCTCCTAATAACCGCGAATATAAAAACACTTCTTATCTTATCGCTCTCGATGAAAATACACGGGTGTATTTTCATCGAGAGTTACTCATGACTACCCAAAGCTGAAGAAATTTGCTGCGCCGAGAAAGATGGAGCAAGCTTGAGAAAGAATACGGAGAAGTTACGTTGCTGACTCTCCTGAGCATAACATATGGAAACCTTGTATTTTTTACCTCAGCTCTATGCGAAGAACAAACCTAGCGATTTTGGGCCTACTACTCGGCGGCTTTACCCCTCGGTACGCTGTCGCTCAAGTTGAAGTAATTCGGGGAGTTGATCGCGTCATTCAAGCCACGCAGGCTAGAGAAACTCGCGCTGAAAAAGGGCGAGAGATTAGCCGAGAGCAGGAAGCGCTTGAGCGGGAAACTCGAGAACGACTTGAGGCGAACCAACGACACCCCGAGGGTATCGTGCGAGAGAGGTATAGCGAAGATGCCCGTTTGAGTAACAATCCCTGGGCCAGAGAGGCACGACGCAAAAAGGAGCTTCGTGTAGAGCTGTTCACCGCTGAGCAATGCGAGAACTGTGCACGTATGGAGAGTTACCTAAATGAGGTCGGGGTGCCGTATCGTCGACATTTCCTTGAGCAGGGCTCGGAAGCGGAACAAATGTATCTCTCCCAAGTCGGCCGAGGAGTGATTCCTGTGGTGCGGATTAACGGACGCCTTGTCCGCGGGTTTGAACCGGAGACGGTACGAAAAGTTATCTTAGAGGAAAAGCAGCATTTGGAAAAAGTTGAGGACTAGCAATCAGTCTCTCCTCTACTTCTTCATATTTCCAGCCCATGGATGAGCGTTACGAGCATCCCCGCGATTTGCGACCCGGCTGTGAACCTTTGCCATCGGTTGAATTTCGCTACGAGACTGTACTCGGCTCCACCCGTCAACCGTGTGCTTTTCTTGTCCCTTTATTTGAGATTCTGAGGCATTCCAGGCAAAGAAGTATCCCAGCAATGCAAAGAGCACGGAAAAAATTATTGCGAGGAAACCCGTGAGAATCTCACCGCGTCCGAAGGACCACGCGGCAAGGCCCAGTCCTCCCGTGCTAAACGCACAAAGGGCCAAGAACGAATAACGATGTCCTAATATCTGTGGCATAATCTCTCTCCTAACAATCAACAACAACTACACAACATCGAGGCAACCACATCCCCTCATCCGCGCTTACGCAAAAAGTGATCCACTCTCAAAGAAGAAAAACTACAGATTTCAACAAATTTCGCCTAATTGGGTCAGAAATGAGGCCCCTGAGCGGCGTCTCAGTCCCTAAGCCATGCCTCAGGTAGCACAGATTTCCCCCCAAAGAATGGGAGTGGTGCAATTGATAATGCCTGTTCTAATCTTTTTGTCAGAAGAACCATTTGAATTCGCAGTGGTTTTTGTCGATTTACCTACGCCCCGAGGAGAACAGACTGATGGCCGAGTTGTTTAGCATTGAGAACCTCATGACCCTCCTCGTGCTTACCCTACTTCAAGCGGTTCTTGGCTTCGATAACTTGCTCTATATCTCACTCGAATCGAAGCGGGTTACTCCCGACCGACAAAAGTTCGTGCGTCAAATCGGCATAGGACTCGCAATCATTCTGCGCATCGCGCTTCTTTTTGCAGTAATGAGTGCAATTGAATACTTTCAAGAGCCATTTTTTGAATTTCACTTTGTCGGTATTCTTGAAGGTGCCTTTAATATCCATGCGTTTATCGTAGTCCTTGGCGGTGGATTTATTATTTACACTGCGATGAAAGAAATTCTCCACATGCTTTCAATTGAAGATCTCGGCCATGAGGTCGGGCAAGATCGAAAAAGTGTTGCAAGCGCAATATTTTGGATCGTCGTGATGAATCTCATTTTTTCTTTCGACTCGATACTTAGCGCACTTGCACTCACGAATGTGTTCTTGGTGATGGCGACGGCGATTATAATCAGTGGGGTGCTTATGATTGTGCTCGCTGAGCGTGTTTCAAGTTTTCTGCAAAAAAATCGAATGTATGAAGTGCTCGGCTTATTCATCCTCTTTATTGTCGGCGTCATGCTGCTTTCTGAAGGTGGGCACCTGGCGCACCTTACGTTTTTTGGCTACCTGGTCGAACCGATGGCAAAGAGCACGTTTTACTTCGTTATCGGCGTACTTGTGGTAATTGATCTTGTGCAGACTCGTTACCAGAAAAAACTGGCCCTTCAAAAAGCGGCTCAAGCCAATCTCGGCTCCGCCTAAGCCAGCCTTTTCTTGACGAGAACCCGCGTATGCCGCTAGAAGCGTGCTGGCGAAATATTCTCGTCATATACAAGGGAAGACCAGGCGGTCATCCACCATTAACCCAGAAACTGTTGTATCTATGAGTGCGCTACCTGCTGAAGGCAAACTGAAGAGCGAGACGGAAAAACGTCGGACCTTCGCCATTATTTCACACCCCGATGCGGGTAAGACCACTCTTACCGAGAAGCTGCTGCTCTATGCAGGAATGATTCGTACTGCAGGAATGGTACATGGCAGAAAGCAAAATACCCAAGTAAGTTCTGATTGGATGCATATGGAACGAGAGCGTGGGATTTCTATTACGGCCTCGGCAATGCAGTTTGCGTACAAAGGTACTATCATCAACGTGCTCGACACCCCAGGGCACCAAGACTTCTCCGAGGACACCTACCGCACATTGACCGCAGCAGACAGCGCGGTCATGGTAATCGATGCCGCCAAAGGGATTGAAACGCAAACTCGAAAGCTCTTTGAAGTTTGTCGAATGCGGGGCATTCCCATACTTACCTTTGTCAATAAAATGGACCTCCACGGGGAGGACCCCTTCCATCTCGTTGCGGAAGTAGAGGAGGTTTTGGGTATTGACGCCTCACCGGTCAATTGGCCAATCGGAATGGGCAAAACCTTTCGCGGTGTTGCTGACTGTTCCACCCGGGCGATAACTCTGTTTGAGAAAGCTGCTGCCGCAGGAAGTGCCAAAGCAATTGCAAAAACCTTCAGTGCAGATGAGGCGATTAAGAACGGAGCAATCGAACCCGCTCTCGCAGAAAAGTTAGAATATGAATTGGACTTACTCGCCGAAGCGGGCAATCCATTTTCTCGAGAGAAATTCCTCGCCGGAACAAACACCCCAGTATTTTTCGGCTCCGCCCTCACCAACTTTGGTGTCGAGCCCTTCTTCGATGCCTTTTCTGAACTTGCTCCCTGCCCGGGAGCACGAGCCGCAGATACTGCGGATGGTGAGGAAATTTCAATCGACCCGGTAACAAACGAATTCAGCGGATTTGTGTTTAAGGTTCAGGCGAACATGGACAAGAAGCATCGAGACAGTATGGCTTTTATTCGTGTTTGCTCTGGTCGATTCGAAAGAGATCTTTTAGTAAAGCACCAAGCAAGCGCAAAGGAAATTCGACTCTCTCGCTCGCACAGTATGTTCGGGGGCGAACGCACGACCCTTGATACTGCGTTTCCTGGAGATATTATTGGGGTGGTTAATCCTGGAGTATTCGCAATTGGCGACACCGTGTCTATAAAAGGTGGGTTCTCCTTCAAACCCTTACCAAAGTTCCCCCCCGAGGTAATTGCTGCGATTCGACCGAAAGATCAGATGAAACGAAAGTCATTTGACAAGGGAATGAAGCAGTTCGCCAATGAGGGGGCAGTACTCGTACTTCAAGGAAAAAGTTCCCATACCTCCCAGCATCTCATTGCTGCAGTCGGACGACTCCAATTTGAAGTGCTCCAGCATCGCTTACAAGAGGAGTATAACGTTGATACCGAGCTCGATGAACTCCCCTATAAACACGGAGCCTGGCTTGTTGGTGCAGCAGAGAGTTTCCGCCCCACGACTAGCTCCTTTGTTGCCGAGGATCCATTTGGTCGAAGTATTGTGCTGTACACCCATGAATGGGAAAAGCGCCACTTACTGGAAAAAAATCCAGACCACGATTTAATGGAGTTTATCGCCTAGGAGGCCGCGCTAGGAGGAGTATTGAGCGAGTTCTTCATCGAAACGCTTCTCGCCAGCTTCAAGATCAGCAAGCGTTTGCTCAAGGATGCCGTACGCCTCCTCAACCCTCTCACGAGCTTGATGAATCGTTCGAGAGAGCTTCGCTTCATTGTCACCAAAGCCTTCTTGAGATGCTTCGATAAGCTGCGCGGTACCTTGCTCAATTTCGGTTTCAAGTGTTGTAATTTCTGACTCAAGCTCTTGAGCTTTCTTTTTTAGAGCGCCAAGCTCAGCATTCTTCCGCTGCGTCACATCCGCTCGCAAGCGACGGAGCTCTTTTTTCGAGAGGCCCGAACTAGACGCCCCTTTCTGAGGTGCAGGTTCAATTTCCCCACTTTCATCTGACCAACCTCGTCGTCGAAGAAAATCGTCATAATCTCCCTCAAACACCTCTGCACTTCCTCGGTCAAAAACCACGAGCCGAGTAGCCAACTCTCGCAGAAACATCTCACTATGGCTGACAAACACGACTGCGCCAGGGAATTCTTTAATCGCCGAGAGCAGCGAGTCTGTTGACTGCATATCAAGGTGATTACTCGGCTCATCGAGTAGCAAGAGATTGCTTGGGGTAAGTAAAAGCTTGCCGAGCAACACCCGCGCACGTT
>CAYGNZ010000019.1:13608-17701 GCA_964351345.1 uncultured Bdellovibrionales bacterium
CCCGGAGAGCACTTTTATTTTTTTTAAGGCAGCATCTCCCTCAAACATCATCAACCCAGCGATACTTCTTGCCTGAGTGCGACTTACCTCCGGCGCACACTCAATCAGTTCTGCCTCAATGGTATTCTCCGCATGGAGTCGATCCACATTGGTTTGGCCGAAATATCCGCAGACAATATTCGGTGAGGCAGAAATGCTCCCCTCAAGTGGTTGCAGCTCACCGGCGAGCATTCGTAAGAAGGTAGACTTCCCACGGCCATTCTTCCCAATGATTGCCACTCTATCCTGCGGAAGAATGCTCAACGAGATATCTTCGAGAAGGTTTTTCTCCTGCTCTGGATAATGAAATGCGACTCGATCCGTAGAGAGCAAACGCTTCCCTGGGAATGCTTCATGGCGAAAACGAAAGTCGAGATCTTGAATCTCCTGAAGCGCGTCAACGACCTCCATTTTCTCAAGTGCTTTCACCCGTGACTGCACCGCTTTCGCTTTTGAGGCCTTCGCTCGAAACCGCTTGATAAACTCCTCTGTTTCTTTGACCTGCTTTTCTTGATTCAGTCGGCTTTTTTCTTGCACCTCTTCTTCTAGAGCGAGCTGCGCGTAGAATTTCCCGGTGGAACCCTCTACCTTGCGAACCTTCCCACGATGAATGCCTAAGGTATGCGTGGTGACGGCATCCATAAACGAACGATCGTGAGTAATGAGCAGCAATTCCCGAGGCCAGGTTTTTAGAAAGTTCTCCAGCCACCGCATGGCAAGAATATCGAGATAGTTTGTTGGTTCATCAAGGAGCAAAAGATTGGGCTCTGAGAGTAACAACTTCGAAAGATGGAGCCGGACTTGATATCCGCCCGAAAGTTCTAGAGGAGACTTTTCGAACTCCTCGGTAGCAAAGCCAAGACCATGAAGAATCGCCTCCGCTCGGTACGTCTCTTTCCAAGACCCATCAAGCAGAGGCAGCGTGTCACACGCTTCATCGAGAATCGTCGGTTGAGCAAAACTCAAATGCTGCGTCACATATCCGATATTGTAGTCAACCGGGATATGGATTTCCCCATCGTCTGCCTCTTCCACGCCCGCAAGTATCTTAAACAAGGTAGATTTCCCGTGGCCGTTTCGACCGACCAGGCCTACCCGCTCACCGGCATTTATTGAGAATCCCACCTCATCGAATAATGTTTGTGGGCCATAGGATTTGGAAAGAGACTCTACTTGGATCATGGAGGACAGATACGACTCACGTGGAACGAAATTTTGCCCTAGGCTGATATCATACTTACCGTTCGTTGAAAAATGACATTTTCGCTCGTTTTTCGACGGTCCCTACTCAAGAAGGCCTCGCACGTCTTGCTCAAATATCCGTTCGGTAATTTCAAATAGTCTCTCATTGCCCGAAAAGATATCGCCATTTCGCAGACGTGAAAAACCTTGCTCAAGCTCGCGACGTTGTCCATCAGAAATCTCCTCAACCACTCCTAAAAGATCTTCGCCAAGCAGCACCTCATCTCGTGCGGCATGAGAGCGATTCGCAATCAGGCTGTGATGCACGCGCGCGCGATTGAAGACGATATGCGGGAATTGCAGATTTTTCAGAGGCCCCAGCGTCAGCGCTCTTCTGCCAAGTGGCAGACTCAACACTTCAAACTCAGCGATACTCCGTGCGGAGAGTAGCGATGCAACCGCCCCCACGCCACCACCCAAAAGTGTTCCGAGGAACATTGAAGTTCCAGCGGTTGCAATATCTAAGGTGCTACCGAGAACACCACCACTAATCGCACCAAGCAAAAAGATATCTCGTTTACTTAAACCAAAAAGATTCCAGGTCTCTTCTGCGAAGAGATCTTGAGCCTCCACTCCCTGGAGCGCTTCCTCTCGTCGATTTATTTTGTGCTGCAAGTAGATGCGCTCTATCGCTTCACGGAGCGACTGTTCCTTTGCTCGCAGCGTATCCTGGTATCGCTTTTCCAAACTAGCCCGAATTTTTTCGGTCTCACCCTCAGCACTAAGCGGGTGAGAGAGCTGCAATGCCAGCATCTCTGCAATCGTATCGGAAGTCCGACGTGCCGCCTCGTGCACTTTCCTTTTCGCATCGGCTTTGAGCACAACGACCGCTTCAGACAATGGTTGTTTCCAATCGGTTTGCAAAGTACCGAAGACATCGAGCAGTTCAAGACGACGGGCAAAATCAGCAGTCAGCACATCAAAAACTCTGACGATGCCAAAATACTGGCGTAGTGCTCGTTTCCAGTCTTCGAGGTATTCACCATCACCAATTAAATTAATCAGTGCCATGCTTGGCGCACCACTCCATCGAAGGATCTCCATCTCCGCCTCATACTGTGGCCCGTACGGAACAGAGCCATCCACCACGTACAGCACGCCGGACCCCTCGGTGACCGGTCGCAGTAGCTCCACCTCATCCGGGAACGTCTTTTTATTCTCCTCAGCCTCAACAAAACGACGCACTACCTCGGCATGCTCTGATGCGTCGGTTTCATGAGACTGCATCCAGTGCAAGGCCTTTCGTGCCCGCTGAAATCCGGGGGTATCGATGAGTGTATAGACGCGGGTGCCATCGATTCGAAATGGAAACTCTTCGCATTTCTTTGTCGTGCCGGGGTCCGGTCCGATTTTTACAGAATCATCGTACGCAAGAGCGGCGACGAGACTCGACTTACCTTTATTCGGGTGGCCAATCACGGCCAAGCGAGGTTCATTCATTCTGCTTTCTCCGTGTTGGTGGTGAGTAAGATCAGCCAAGGGTCTTTGAGGCTACCGAGGGCACGCCGCCAAACGTCAGGTGAGTATGAGGTTCCTTGCTTCACTAAGGGGTACACGAAGACACTGCGACCATTCCCCAATTCGAGACGAAGTTCGCTGAGGAAATCAAGAAGCTCGGCTGTCGGAGGTTCCCAGGCATTAGCGACAAACAGTATTGCGTTTGAAGAGTCAACGGTGGAGACCAAACGAGGCAGTTTTGACTCCTCAGCGAGGGAAACTCTACCGCCCGCTCTGAATATCTCGTGGACCAGCAGACCTTCTGAACGAAACTGCTGCCGTAGCGTCTCGTGTTCCTCAACGTTGCCCGCCCAACGAACAATCACGCAACTACCTACTGGCAGTTCGGTCGCAACTGTTTGTAAGCTCTCCTCCTCGCCGAGGCGACTCTCGTCGAACGTCGAATCTTGCGCGGTGGAAACGATAGCAGAACTCATGTTCTGCAGCACCAAATCTGCACCAGGGAGTAAATTCGCGGCACGCGAAATGACGCTACGAAGTTTCCCTCGGAGAAAAGCATAGAGCAGTAAGCGAGGAAACAATCCGTAACAGGCGATTGCAAGGAGTAGGAAAGGCCACCATTCACCTAAGACCGCTGGATCTACGGTTTTGCCATCGGCTCCCGTGGGCAGTCCGTCACCTAGTCGGAAGAAACGAGAAACGCGTAACAACTCAAGTCTTGGAACTGCATGCGGCGCCATCGCACCCCACGGCATGGAGAGTGCCTCAGTAACGTTTTGTAACTCTGAGGCCTCAACCTCAAGCGTCGTACTCCAACCAAACGCCAAATCACTCGTCACTACTTGATACATCGATGCGGAGAGCACTCCGAGAAAATACCACACCGCAAAAACCTGTCCTGCAAAAAGGATGAGGTAACGCTCAACCGTGCCCCAAATACGCTGCCGCTTGCTTGTCTCGATGAATGCGAGGTCAATCTTCTCGCTTAGATTCGAAGGCAAACGAGATGCGATGAGCGTGGCAATATGTCCCGGACTAATAGCCTGAAGCGCCTCACGGAGATCTCGAAGAAAAGTAATGTGCCCTACAATTCTTCCCGGCAGCATCACAAAAAGTGTCAACAGAAGTAAGAGGAGCGGGATAAAGACAAAGGCTAAAAGCACTCCCAGAATATTCACCGGCGCAGAACCATCATACGCGAACACTAAATAACTGCTCCCCACTCCAAGCACAAAACCCAGGAGCACCACGACAAGCAGAGCCGCACGAACTCGCGTACTGTAGGACTCAGCAGCTGCCCTTTGCTCCTCTGTAAGAACTTTGCCGGCCCAAAAATACAATCGCTCGCTATCGT
>CAYGNZ010000020.1:0-14898 GCA_964351345.1 uncultured Bdellovibrionales bacterium
TGCCTCCTCGTTTCATTTAAAAGGGAGCGGATGGTACAAGACTGATTACGGCTCAAGTACTTCTTCAGCAAGCTCTACACCGAGCAGTTCAGATAAATCAGAATCCAAGGAGAGTAAAAAAGAGACGACTAGTTCCTCAACGACTTCCTCCTCATCTGAAAGCGCAAGTAGTTCAAGTAGCGACTCCAAAAGTTCCTAACGACACCTCACAGTTAATTCTCGAGTTTTGCCGTTGCTCTCCGCAGCGCTGGGCCGGTGCGCAAGCGCTCTCCCAGAGTAGATTCCATGTAGTGTAGGACAGACAGAAACCCATCTCTTGCAACCTCTGCCTGATAAGGGACAATTGGTTTGTCTTCACGAGCCATCTCCTCAAACCATGTTCGAGCCTCGGGCTCTAGCGCAAGGGTGTCATCGAGTAGGTTGTACCCACTCACGCGCAGTGTCACCAAGGAGTAAAACGTCGAAATTGCGAGTGAGCGGTATGCTTGCGGTTCTTGACCAAGCGCACGAAGGGTGAGCACGAGAGGACGAAAAAGTACTCCCCCCTCAGGGTCTTCAAGTGCGGTGAACTTGTCGCTAATTTCTAGACAAAGCGAACCGTAAGAAAACACCTCAAGATTCTCGCGAATTTTTGGGAAAACTTTTCTTTCGCTGATACCCTCAAGAAATGCAAGGTGCGCGTCGCGAGTGGACGGTCTTCGCTCAAAGTTACCGCAGTCAAAGAGATCTATCCCGCCAAAGAAACGTTTTCGACTTCCCCGTGAATGTTTCGCAATCGCAGTGTACTTACCGGTGTGCGCACCAAGGATCGTAAGTATCAAATCCGCGTCTCGATACGCCCTCACAGAAAGAACTAGCGAAGGTTCACGAATCGTTTTCACAAAAGTAGGCTGGCGATGGAAAAGTAAATGGTAATGCTCAACACATCCGTTCCCGTGGTTACAAGCGGACCCGAGGCTACGGCGGGGTCGATGCCAAGTCGCTGGAAGAGCATCGGAAGCATCGAGCCAAGAGACGCAGCGCACGTCATGGTCGCAAGGATTGATACCGAAAGAATCGCGCTTAGTCTGGTGTCTTGATAGAGCAAGAACGAAACGCCTGCGAGCAAGGCGGCAAAGGTTAGTCCAAGAGATATTCCAACAAGTGCTTCCTTTTGCAAGCGACTAAACACTCGATGCTGTCCCAGTTCGCCTGTGGCGAGACCTCGCACGGTAATGGTAGAGGATTGCGAGCCGACATTTCCTCCCATTCCGAATACCACCGGCATGAAAAAGGCAAGGGAAACAAGCTTTTCCAAGGTCGTGCTAAATGTTCCCAGTAGCATCGCACCACCGACACCTCCAGCCCAGCTCGCGACAAGCCAAGGGAGCCGTGATCGCAAGGCGGTAAACAACGACGCGCCAACGGTATCAACGTCTTCGGTGCCCGCGAGTTTCAATAGATCCTCGGTGTGTTCTTCCTCAATCACATCCAAAACGTCGTCAACGGTGATGATTCCCAGCATTTTGCCAGACTCGTTGGAAATCACCGGTATTGCGGAGAGATCGTAGTCAGCGATTAGCTGTGCAGCGCGCTCTCGATCTTCCTCAGGATCCACACTGATAAACTCCGCACTCATAATTTCTGAGAGCGGTGTAAGGTCAGGCGCAGAGAGAAGTTCCCGAAGGGAGAGAATTCCGAGGAGCGCGCCTGAGGAGTCAAGCACATAGGCGTAATAGAGATCGGTTTCTTCAAGCTCACCATCGGAGAGTTCTGCGCGTAATTTGGTGACCGCGGTTTCTGCGGTCAAATCTGCTCCGAAGGTTAAAAAGTTCGTGTTCATGATTCGACCAGCGGTATCCTGGTCGTAGGCGAGCAGAGAGGTAATCTCTTTTACTCTGTCCGCACTCAAGCGCCGGAGAACTTTTACCTGCCGCCGTCGCGGAAGGTCACCGATAATTGCAGCGGCATCGTCAATATCCTGCCGCCGCACCACCGCTGCGATTCTACTGTCATCAATCAGTGCGAGAGCTTTTTGCCGCAAATAATCGCCCGCATGCGCGATGAGTTCCGAGAGATGGTCAAGACCGGTAATGTGCTTGAGCAGTTGTGGCTGTACTTCAGAGTCAACAGCATTTATTACTTGGACGAGTTCAACAGGGTGTAGGTCGAGCAAGAGGGCACTGAGTTTCCGTCCCTCTCTGGCCTCAAGCAAGTTAAGCGCGCTTGCAACGTGTGTGCTAATGTCATCTGCTGAGTCTAGATGCGGCATAGATAATCTGTGTTAGTGTCAACTCTTGTGAGCGATATCAGTAATCGTAGCTTCGCTGAATGCGCGGACAAATGGTATTTGTTCACGGAGTAAGCCATTTTTTGAGACTCAAGAAATGCTCACTCAGCTTGCAATATGCGAAGCTAATGATTATTAAGGTGTCGGAATTGGTTGTGTTCCTTCTGAAAACGACTCCTTATAGATAGGGCTTCAATTGATGGGGCGTCACTCCCGATAATTGGGCTCCTAAAATGTGAGTTTCTTCCGAAGGTCCGAGCAGAGTATGCCAAAAGCGCCCGTGGTAAGGAAGGGGAGTACTCTCGATTGTGGTTCAACAAAGCGAAACGCTCAGCGTTGCCGAATTGTGCCCTCGAGGAGGAAGGTAAGTTGACAAAACAAGATGAAAAACGAGGTTCGCAAGTGTCGCCGACAAAAGAGAAAGAAACGCTCTCATCAAGGGCCAGAAGAGCGTTTAAATTCGGCAGTGAACTCTCTTCCACGGAATCAGCAGAGGAGAACCCCATGTCGGGCGACGAAGAGCTAGTAGAAGATCAAGACGATAGAGGTGAAGAAATAGAGGTGCGCATCCTTCATGATGAAGAAGAGGATGAGAGCGCTGAATTTGCGGTAGATGAGCAGGAGGAGACACTTGAAGCGGATGAGGAGGAGGAATCTGACTCCAATTCGCTAGAGACTCTCGATGCAACTGCCCAAATCATCGAGCGTCATCAAGCTGAGTCTCGAGAAAACTACGATAAATACGTCCGAGCAGTTGCCGAACTTGAAAACGTGAAGAAGCGCAATGCGAAGGATCGCTCGGAGTTAATTCGTTACGCTGGTGAAGCCTTAGGGCGTGATATCGTCGATGTGATTGATGACCTAGAGCGTGCCTCTGCTCAGGATTCCAGCGTCCCCTCTGAGGAGCTACTTCAGGGAATCGCGTTGATTCTAAAGCGATTCAAGGACGTGCTCGAGAAGCATTCAATAGTTGCAGATGATGCAATTGGCGCGGTGTTTGATCCGAATAAGCATGAAGCTCTTGCCACCGTGCCCTCACCAGCGCATGAGCCGGGGGTTGTGATGGAGCAGCTAAAAAAGGCGTACTTTTTTAAAGATAAGCTGCTCCGACCGGCACAAGTAGTGGTCAGTGCTCAGGCCCCAGGCGCTGAGCAAGAGGAGTCAGAACCTGAGGAGTAGTGGATTGCTCTGCAAAATCACGTTCTTGCGCTGAGTTTTTACACAATTTCTTACCTTCTTAACTCCGATCTCTTGCATGCTGAAGAAATGATGATTAACTCTTCAAAAGAGCAACAGGCAGACTATTGCTGCAATAGCGCAATGAGTCTTCTAAGGCACCAGATTTAAACGTTATTTATACCTGCTTGCACTAGCGAAGCAGGGTTTTGTGATTAAACTTGTAAATTTACCGTCCTTTTTTACAGAGCTGGGCGGTGCTTATTTTGGGAAATTTGGAAGGTAAAAATGGGTAAAGTTATCGGAATTGACCTTGGAACTACGAACTCCTGTGTAGCGGTTATGGAGGGTGGAGACCCGGTGGTAATCGCAAACAGCGAGGGTGGACGGACGACTCCTTCAGTTGTTGCGGTCAATGATTCAGGGGAGCGATTAGTGGGTCAGATTGCCAAACGACAGGCGGTGACGAACCCAACCAACACCATTTTTGCGGTGAAACGTCTCATCGGACGAAAAATGAGTGACACCGCGGTCAACAAAGCCAAAGACGTTCTTCCCTACAAGCTTACTGAATTAGAAAACGGCGATGCCGCGGTGAAGCTGAAGGATGACACGAAGTCACCTCAGGAAATCTCTGCTTTTATTCTACAAAAAATGAAGCAGACCGCAGAAGATTATCTCGGCGAAACTGTTTCTCAAGCAGTCATCACAGTTCCTGCCTATTTCAACGATGCGCAGCGTCAGGCGACTAAAGACGCCGGACGTATTGCCGGTCTTGAGGTAATGCGAATCATCAACGAGCCGACTGCCGCCTCACTCGCCTACGGAATGGATCGTAAGGGAGATAAAAAGATCGCGGTCTTTGACCTCGGTGGTGGAACATTCGATATCTCGATTCTCGAGCTTGGTGATGGCGTGTTTGAAGTGAAAGCAACGCACGGAGACACCTTCCTCGGAGGAGAAGACTTCGACCTTAAGATTGTCGAATTCCTCGCGGATGAGTTCAAGAAAGATCAAGGTATTGATTTGCGTGGCGATACGATGGCGCTTCAGCGTCTCAAAGAAGCAGCAGAGAAGGCGAAGCATGAACTCTCGCAGTCGGCGGAAACCGATATCAACCTACCGTTTATCACTGCGGATCAATCAGGACCGAAGCACCTCAATGTGAAATTGAGTCGTGCAAAGCTCGAAGCGCTCTGCTCGGACTTACTCAAGCGCATTGAGCAACCCTGCAAAATGGCGTTGAAGGATGCCGGTCTTTCCGCGGGAGATATCGATGAGGTAATTCTTGTTGGAGGAATGACAAGAATGCCAGCGGTTCAAGAGAAAGTTCAGGAAATTTTCAATCGAGCTCCAAGTAAAGGGGTCAACCCCGATGAAGCGGTAGCGGTTGGTGCTGCGATTCAGGCCGGAGTGCTTCAAGGCGATGTAAAAGATGTTCTTCTCTTGGATGTGACTCCTTTAAGTCTCGGGATTGAGACCCAAGGGGGCGTTTCAACCAAACTGATTGAAAAGAATACGACGATTCCAACTCGCAAGAGCCAGATTTTTTCAACGGCATCTGATAACCAACCTGCGGTGAGCATTCACGTGCTCCAAGGGGAACGTGAGATGGCGAGCGATAACAAGACGCTGGGGAAATTTGAGTTACTTGGTATTCCGCCGGCTCCACGAGGTGTGCCTCAAATCGAAGTAACCTTCGATATCGACGCAAACGGAATTGTACACGTGTCTGCCAAGGACCTTGGAACTGGTAAGGAGCAATCGATTAAGATTACTGCAAGCTCTGGACTGAGCGAGGAAGAAATCGATTCTATGGTTCAGGATGCTGAAGCGCATGCAGAGGAAGATAAGAAGCGACGAGAACTGGTCGAGTCAAGAAACCAACTCGATGGTCTTATCTACTCAACTGAGAATTCGATGAAAGAGCATGGTGCAACTCTTGATGCGGCTGATAAGGCAAGTATTGAAGAGGCAATTGCAAACGCCAAGCGTGTGCTCGAAGAGAATCAGAACCCAGAGGACCTGAAAGCGGAAGCAGAAAAGTTATCTGAGGCCTCGCATACGCTTGCGAAGAAAATGTATGAGCAAGCGTCTTCTGGTGGTGCGACCGAGAGTGCCTCAGGTGCGCAAGCGGCAGGTGATGCCGAGTCGGCTTCTTCTAGTGAAGACGAAGAAGTCGTGGACGCCGACTTTGAGGAAGTAAACTAGGTCAACTCTACTAGGAATTCTTGCCGAGGGCCGGGTTGTGGTGGACGAGCAAAGGATGGTTCGGAGTTGGAACATTTTCCGGCTCCCGTGGATTGGTCGTAAATGAGGAGCCTTTGCATTGTCAAAACGTGACTACTACGAGGTCTTGGGAGTAAGCAAAGATGCTTCTGATGAGCAGATCAAGAAAGCGTATCGTCAGCTTGCGCTGAAGTATCACCCTGATCGTAATCCCGACGACAAACAGGCTGAGGAGAGCTTCAAAGAAGCATCCGAAGCCTATCAAATTCTCTCCAAAGCAGAGACGAGAAGTCGGTACGACCAATTCGGGCATGCCGGCTTAGGTGGCGGAGGCTTTGAGGGTTTTGGCGATTTTTCTGGTTTTGCCGCCGACGAAATTTTCGGGGATTTGTTTAGCGCGTTTTTTGGCGGCAGTGGGGGGGCAAGTCAACAACGGCGACACCGAAGCGGGCGTGACCTGCGCTACCAACTTGAAATCACCCTGCAGGAAGCGGCCACAGGAATCGAAAAGACGATTAAGGTTAAGCGTCCAGTTCCGTGTGAGGGTTGCAAAGGCAGTGGTTCCCGTGACGGAAGTTCGCCCGAAGCTTGTCGGCACTGCGGTGGCTCCGGTCAGACTAGAGTTCAACAAGGATTTTTCACTATCGCTCGCACCTGCTCCGTCTGTCGCGGTGAGGGGACAATGATTGTTGATCCCTGTCCCTCTTGCGGAGGAGCAGCCGTAGGAGAACGTGAAAGCGAGTTATTAGTCAGAGTCCCTGCGGGAATAGATACCGGGCAACGATTAAAGCTGCGGGGGGAAGGTGAAACCATCGCCGACGGTCCTCCAGGGGACTTATACGTTGAAATAAGTATCGCGGAAAACGAGTTCTTTAAGAGACAGGATACAGAGGTTCTCTGTGAATTTCCGATAACTTACTGCCAAGCGGTGCTGGGTGCGGAAATAAATATTCCAACGCTTGATAGTGAGGAAACTCTCAAAATACCGCCTGGCACTGCCTCCGGAAAAGTGTTTAGACTTCGAGGAAAGGGTATAGTCGATATGCATACGGGGCGAGTAGGCGACCAGCACGTTCGCGTCTTTGTCTATGTTCCTGAGTCGGTAAACGATGAGCAGCGTGAACTGCTCGAATCACTCTCAAAAATAGAAGGAAAGCCTACCTCAAATGAGTCTCGAACATTTTTTGACAAAGTTAAGGACTTCTTTGAGTAGTACGCGAGCGTTCTCTCAAATCATCGTACTTGCCGCGCTGATGCTGACTGCGTCCTGCGGTGTAAACTCAGCGAAACGTGAAGTATCGCTTAAAGATGCAACAAATCTAAATCTGCAAAGTTCTGCGAGTTCAGCGCGGGCACCCAAACCTATTCCTACACCTCCCTGGCAGTTATGGAGTCCAGATTCTCTCGGAGATCCTCAAATTGAGGACGCGGAGCGGGCACTCCTTCGGGGAGATTTGGAACGCGCGCTTTATTCGTACCGAGAAGCCAGTAGGCGTGCGGTGGTCCCCCAGGTGCAGCAAGAAGCGAAATTGCGCGAGCTTGGGACTCTGCTCAAGCTGGGACAATCTGATGTCGCCTTAAAAACTCTCTCTACCTACCTCAAAGTGCAAAATCGCTCCGCCGCCGACGCGGACCCTCGGTTTTCAATGATCGCGGCCTATGCCTACCTTCACGCTGCTGATTGGGATCAAGCACTGGCATGGTTTGGGATGATCTATAACAAAACGAACGGACAGGGTGTCTACGCTCGCAGGGCAATAGCGGAAGCGCAGCGACTCGTGGCGAAATTGCCGAATGCGACTTTTACTGCCTATTCCCAACGATGGGAGGAGGATCCGTTTGCTGGACGCATTTTTTCACGAGAAAAGTTACGTCGTGCTCGAGGAGCATCTGCGGATCTTTCTCGACCGACGAATTGGTTTTCTCCTGCGCTCTACCAGCCCAATATGCCGATCGATTCGGTTCCAGCACTTGCCAAGGTAGAGGACAGCGCCTTACCCCTTGCGGCAACAGCGAGAGTAACCCCTCTTGCGAATGAGCCAATTATTTTAGGTGTCTTACTACCGCTCAGCGGGAGATATGCGGAACACGCGGAGAAGGTAAAGCGGGGTATAGAATTTGCGGTGTCGGAAATGGAAGAACAAAACGTTCGAGTTGTTTTTGCCGACACGCAGGGAGATCCCGAGATTGCGGCAGCGGAGTATCAGAGGCTCGTATCGCAAGATCAGGTAACAATTGTGCTCGGACCGCTTTTGGTCAAGACAACCGAAAACGTCTCCAAACAATCACAAATTTATGGGGTCCCTATCGTATCCTTTACCAAACGAGAGGGGGTTCCCACCCTGGGAGAGTCCGTGTTTCGACTCGGAGCGACGGTCGAGAGTCAGGTCGAGGAATTACTGGCGTATGCAACAACTGAATTACAAGTACGCTCAGTAGCGATTCTCTACCCTGAGAGCGATTCTGGGCGAGAGTTTCTCACACTCTTTGCCAGAGAAGCAGCGCGCAGGAACGTCAAGGTCCTTGATCAGGTGTCGTATCTCCAGGGGAATGAAATATCTGCAACAGATGCGGTGAAGCGAGTTGAGCTTACTGGGGCCGAGGCGGTGTTTATTCCAGATACCCTAGAAAACGCTTTTCCGGTGCTCACGGCCCTAGATACCTCGGAGCTGAATTCTGCGGTATTGCTTGGTCCTGCACAGTGGAATGATCCGATTGCCGTTCGAGGGTATGGCCAACTCCTTGATGGAGCGGTATACGTTGCGCCCTTTTTCCCAAAAAGCGTAAAGCCAAACGTGCAAACCTTTGTGGGAACCTATCTTGAGAAATTTAAGTTAGAGCCGGAGCTCCTCTCTGCGCAGGCCTATGATGCAGCGTGGTTTGCGGTGAAAGCGCTACGATCCTCGACGAAAAAGGGCGAACCCTTGATTCAAACGCTGCGCCACGCAGGCACGCTTTACGGAGTGACCGGAAGGCTCGATATTGATGTGAGCGGTGAGATTACTCGACGAATGAGCGTGCTCCGATTGCATCAAGGCGATGTGATTGAGGTGATGTCGAGTGGAGTAGTGTCGGGATTTGTCCCTGATGGAGGTGCCGAGAATCGCCAACAAATCCAAAGCTAAGAAGGATGACCTTCTAGAGCTTCCCGTCTTACCAATACGTGTGGTCGCTCCCATCCCGGGACTTGTCATTCCCTTGTATTTGACCAAGGGGCAGAAATCTCAGAAAGCACTGGATTACGCTCTCGAAGAAGATCTTAGAGAAGTCGTGTTAGTCTTCCAGAATAGTCTTGAAGACAATGAAAAGGCGTCGAAGCGTAATTTGGCAACGGTCGGAGCAACCGCGATTGCGCTGCAAACCGTTCGGCTTTCCGATGGAGACGTGCAGGTCGACATGCATGTGCGAGAGCGGTTTATCATCGATTCCTTTACTGCGACGACGCCATTTTTCCTAGCAAAAGGTCACAAAATCAAAAAAGGTAAAGTCATCCAGCTTACCGAAGATGACGAAAAGAATCTTGCTGATGTGAAAGAGAAAATGGCGGTGCTCGCGGAGTATGAGACGGACCTCGATGAGCACATCGACACCCTTGTCGACATCTACGAACCTGGCGAAATGGCTGACCTTACGTGCTCGCTCCTTGGTTTGCAGCCAACCGAAACACAGAGAGTCCTCGAGGAGTTTGACTCCTCCAAACGCCTAGAGCTTGCGCTTGAGTTCCTCAACACACAACTCGATGTACGCGCCTTAAAAGGGCGGTTCAGCGCGAGAGCAGAGTCAGATTTAAAAAAGGAACGTCACCAAGAGCTTCTCCGCGAACAACTCCGGTTGATCCGAACTGAGCTTGGAGAGGCATACGATATTGACGAAGATCTCAGTGGTCTTGAAGATCAACTTGCGAAACTAAAAATGCCGCCTTCTGCAAAGAAGGAGGCGGAGAAACAGCTTCGACGATTGCGGCAGCTTCATCCTGATGCGAGCGAGGCCGCACTCGCACGGACCTATATCGACTGGATTATCGATTTGCCGTGGTCAAAAAGATCGAAAGATAGACTTGATTTGAAATGTGCTCAAAAAATTCTCGACGAAGATCATTTCGGTTTGGAGAAAACCAAAGAGCGAATCCTCGATTTCCTCGGTGTGCGGAAACTGAAAAAGAATGGCCGCGGACCGATACTTCTATTCGTTGGCCCTCCCGGAGTAGGAAAGACTTCGCTTGGTCGATCTATTGCGCGAGCACTCAACCGCAAGTTCGCCAGAATTTCTGTCGGAGGCTTGCGAGACGAAGCAGAATTACGTGGGCATCGACGAACGTATGTTGGCGCACTACCGGGACGAATTATCCAGGCATTGAAAACGGCAGGGACTAAGAATCCTGTGTTCATGTTGGATGAGATCGACAAAATTGGTTCAGACTTTCGCGGAGATCCTGCGTCGGTCTTGCTTGAAGTTCTTGATCCAGAACAGAACACAGATTTTGAGGACCACTATCTGAACATTCCTTTCGATTTATCGGAGGTGATGTTTATCTGTACGGCAAACATCACCGACACCATTCCCAGCCCACTTCGAGACAGAATGGAGATTATTGAGATCAACGGCTACACCTCAGAGGAAAAGCTTCAAATCGCCAAGCAATACTTGCTTCCGCAAGAGCGGAAGGAAAATGGTATCGAAGATTTGGACTTGCGGGTTCCTGATAAGTCATTGCTTCATATTATGAATGGCTATACCCGGGAGTCGGGCGTTCGTGAGCTTCGGCGCACGATTGGAGCCGTGCTGCGAAAAGTTGCGCGACAAGTTGCCGAGGGTCTCAAGCCACCGAAGAGCGTCTCACCAAAGATGGTGCAGAGTCTCTTGGGCCCTGTTCGCTATGTCCCTGATCGACGACTACAGTCTGACGAAATTGGCTTAGTCACTGGTTTGGCATGGACCTCCGTTGGTGGTGAAACGCTCACGGTCGAGGTTGCCATTACCAAGGGGAAAGAAAAGCTTTCGCTGACCGGCCAGCTTGGAGAGGTGATGCGTGAATCCGCGGTTGCCGCCCTGACGTATGTGTTATCCCATGCGGAAGCACTGGAAGTCGATCCTGATTTTTATCAAAACTCGCATGTGCATGTTCATGTGCCCCAGGGCGCGATTCCAAAAGATGGTCCCTCTGCAGGAATTGCGATAGTGACTGCGCTCGTCTCTGCGCTGAACAATCAACCCGTGAGTAAAGATGTTGCGATGACCGGAGAGGTAACACTTCGCGGGAGTGTACTGCCGATCGGCGGTTTGAGAGAAAAAGCCCTTGCAGCCCTCCGTGCTGGAATTGGAACGGTGATCTATCCGAAAGAAAACGAGCGAGAGCTCGTCGAGTTTCCCAAGTATTTGCTCGAACAGCTTGAGTTTGTCGCGGTGGAGAGCGTGGACCAAGTGCTTGCTCGTGCCTTACTTGCCAGACGTGAGCCAATCACTTCCGAAAGAAAATTAACCGTGAAACGCCCGTTGTCGCCTTCGACAAAGAAAATTCGTTAAGCTCCTAGTGCCGATTTTCTTTCTCGCGGTCGTTATCCACTTCTATCGCGAGCGTTGACAGCGGCTCAGATGAGGTGAGGGCCTTATCTGTCTCAATACTCTCAGAGAGCGAAGTATTTTGTTGCTCATGGAGATCAACCAGCGTCTGCTGGGCGAGGTGTTCGCGGAATAGAAGTATGCACTCTGCAATACGATTGATCGCATCTTCCGACTGCGCACGGAATTGCTCCGAATGTGTTCGTGCGATTAAACCTTCAGTAGCAGAGAGTTCGTTTCGCAGTATTTCCACCGTTGGTGCTGACTGTTTGAGGTGTTCACGCCAGTAGGGCAGCAGAGCAGGAGAGAATGCCCTCACGGTTGGACAGGTGGCGAACTGAAGCGAATCGCTTTCTGCAAGTTGCGCAGTGTCACGGGTCATTTCGCAAACTGCCTTTTCAAAGGAGGCAAGCGTGTATCGAGTCCGTTGTAAGCAGCACGCATGAGGATGACGAGCGAGTCGCAATTCATGGCGAACGAGTCGATGTACGAATTCTCGCTCAATACCCCATCGAGAAAGCTTGTCTTGCGAAAAACGCAAAGGTGAGGCGCCAAGGAATAGCTCTCGTCGAAGCGAGACACTCAATCCCTGCAAGTCGGGTCCGTCGACCGTTTGAGGATCTTCGTTCACTCTCGGTAAAAAGTTTGCTCGACGTAGTCCCTCGTTAAATAGATAGGGGGGTAAGGCTGGATCCACCACGACGGTGCTGAACACTGCGAGTTCTTGATTTGATGGTATTTGATGAGCAAGTAGATGCTCACTCAACAATTCAGCATCTGCAAAGAGTTCGGGATGATGAATAAGTACCAGGTCTCCTCTTGCGTTCTGTGCACCAAGATTGAATGCCGTTCCTAGAGCAGCTCCTTCTGGCATCGAGAGGAATCGAATACTCATACTCGAATATCGTTGAATCAATTCAGCAACATCGCTGCGTAGATTCGCGTCACCTACAAGAAGTATTTCAAAGTTTTTATACTCAAGTGTCTGACCTGAGAAACACGAGAGAGCTTGGGTGAGGGTTGACTCGAGACTCTCAAGTACGAGGACAACTGAGATTGTGGAGCATTGAACGTTGGAGGAATTCATCTTGATCTCTGTCTAAACGTTAACTATTCACGAAAACGCCAAACTTCGAAGCGGGACGTGCTGAGGAGAAATTTTCAGCCTAGAGCTGAAAGAGCGCATAGAGTTTTGATGTCAGAGGGAGAGCTTGGATGCGGCAAGTATTGCCTAGTTAATTGCTGGCGAATTGCGACGTCATACAAGCGCAGCGCAATTCATAAAAAAAGGGCGTAGGATTAGATACCTACGCCCCTTTTCCTCATTTTTCTGACCGAAGCCAGCAACAGCGCAACGCTGTCGAATTGTACTACTCAGACGCGCGATCTTCCTACGTGTGCGTATGTTGGCGCAGCACTCTGAGCACTCGACAGATTAGGCAGTTGGGCAGACAGCGGTGTCTTCATCACTTCCATCTGCGCAGTCAACGGTCCCATCGCAGAACAACTCAGCGCAAATCGGAAATCCGTCAGCACAGGTTGTTTCTGATGTCTGGCAACCGAGGGTTCCCGAGTCTGGAGTTGTGTCTGTTGGCAACGATACCGTACCGTTTGCAGTCGCAGCGGCAATTCTTCGAGCTGCGGCGCTGACCGATGCGGGATCAGTAAAGTCAACATTTGGCACTTCTGTTTTCGCCGCTTCTTCTAGGACATCGATTTGTCGCTGAGTCACGGTGTTGGGCACCAATTCGCCACGATTAAGCGCTCCAATCATCGCCTCACAGGCAATGTCGGTTACTGCGTTGAAGTTTTTGTTAATTGAGCTCTTGCCAGCTTGAACAAGGCCTGAGCTTCGGAAAGACTGTCCATCAACCGTGCCATTGACCACGATAGCGATAATCTCCTGTCCTTGAACGGAGACATTAAAATTTCCCTCTTCATCGGTCTCTCCAACAACCATTGTGCGGAGATTTCTCCCGACGTTATCGTCGGCGAAATCAATGAGGGTCACCGGGGCTTTACCGAGAGGAAGTGGATTTGAATCAATGACGTCAGAGACTGGTCGGAAAGCTTTTCCAGCGATGTTTGCTACGCCACTAAAAAATCCACCGCCACCTCCTCCGCAGCTTGAGAGCCCGAGAGTGAGTACCCCAACGGCGAGAACTCCACCTAGTCCAGCGCGCCGTAGCGAGCTACGATTGCTTTTAGTCGCATGCATCGTGTTTTTCTCCATTCAGTCTAATCTCAGAGATATCTGAGAATGGTCAGCAAAAAACGAGTTCCTTACCGACGAAATGAGCGGCTAGATCCTCGAGGGGAACAGCATGACACTAGCGCGGATAGGGATCAATTCCTAGCTGAGAGCCTGGCTAGACTGAGCAGATAAAGGCTCAGGCAAACAAGAAGTCCGACCAATTTGCTGGGAAACTCCTTCGGCAAAATAACCGCCCAAAACTCCAGACGGAACAAAATTTCTGTACAGCCGGAATGAGATCGTGTACCGAAAAAGAATACGCACAGAAGATGTGCGATTTTTTCTGATTTTTGTTGTGGTGGCCGTGAGGCAATTTATCTGGTGAGCGGTTTTTGCAAGCAGTATTGCAATCGAGCAGTGGACGGTTTGTGAGGGCTGCCGTCTGCTGCTCTTTTTGATTCCCCTCGGTTTTTCAGCGGAGTTTTGTGCTGAGCGCGGTCAGCAGCGTTCTGAACTTGAGTCGCAAATCAAAGACCCAAGTATAAGCCTTCTAGTAGTCCCAAAGACTTTCCTTGCGGTAAATTCCTCGCTCTTTGTCCTTTGCGATCCGTCGTTCTTCAATCGCCTTGCGTTTATCGAATTTGTCTCGACGATAGTTCATGTATTTTGGCTGGTCGGCCATCAGATCAAAATGCTGTACCGCTTCTTCTCCGTGACTCAACTTGAGCTGATACTGCGGCGCTTTTTTTTCACAGGCGCTGAGAAGCACCGCAAAGAGTGCGAGTGAAGGTATTGCCAAAAAGCGTTGGTAGTTCCTCATGTTGCGTCCCCAAAAGATTGAACCTCTTACTAGCGTTATGGGAATGATTACTCGGGGTGTGATATCAAAATTCAGGCGCGAGCAGACTCAATTAGCTCAAATTACAGAGCTTTTTGGGGTTCGCTATGAATCAGCGAAGGAACTCAAGGAAGGTTCGAGGTGAGGAGGGAGGAAACTAGCGAAAGTTTAAGTCATCGTTCTTAAAGTCAATAAAGACGAGACCGCCCAGGAAATCGACTAATTCATCAAGACTAATTCCAGCGTAGGCGCCAACAAGAAGCGCATCAGCGCCAGCACCTACCTCATACATACTCGGCAATCGAGCACCGGTATTTTTGAAGTTCGGACCAATTCCATACTCTGGATACCGCTCTAGAAAGATTGGGGAACGTCTTCCTCGAATGCCAATTCGAAACGAACGAGGAGCAAATCCACGATACCCGACTTGTCCAAATCTTGTCAGGCGCACCACCGCTCCGTAGGAAACGCCGATACCGAGGTCGATCCTAAAAATATCGATCAAATCCAAAATTCGGTTTGGAATGTAATACAAAACAGCATAACCAATCGCGCGGGGAGCAGCACCTGCGGCCATTCCTGCGCCGGGACCGAGCATCGCTCTGGAGTACTCTTGTTGAGAATCTTGCCGAA